>DATDYH010000175.1:0-4344 GCA_035289045.1 Candidatus Nanoarchaeia archaeon | reverse complement strand
GGTTTTGGCGTGGAGGAGCCTGATGAGAGTGCTTTGGAAAAAGAGGAGGTTGTGGGTGAAACAGAGAAGATTGGGGAAGAGGAGCTGGAGATTGGGAGAGAGCTTGCTGGAGCTGGTGAGGCTGATGAGCTTATTAGTTATGGAAAAGAGATTGAGATGCCCAGGCATGAGATTAATGTTGGGGATATAATGGAGATTGAGATGGGTGATGAGCCTTTATATGTTGGGGATGAAGAAGAGGCTAGTGGTGGGGAAAAGAAGGCAAAGAATACAGCTAAGGGTGGGAAGAAAGAGAAGATTGTTAAAATTACTGAAGAGGGTAAGGTTAAGAAAGAAGGGGTTAAGAAAAAAGAGAGTGAAAAAGAGAGTGATGCTGGGAAGGGGGCTGGGATTGGCTTAGAGGATGCTTTTGAGCTGGTTGATGGTTATTTTGCTGACAAAAATGTTGAGGTTTTAGAGGGGAAGATGATTAAGAAAAATAAGGAGTATGAGTTTATTGCGGGTGTTCCAAGCAGTGTTGGAAATGTTAAGTTCTTTGTGAAGTTCAAGGGAAAGAAGAGTGTTAGTGAGGGTGATTTAAGCTTAGCCCAGGGTGATGCTATGAGCAGGAGGCTGCCCTTGCTGTTTTTGTCTGATGGGAAGCTGAGTGCTAAGGCTAAAGCCTATGCTGAGAAGAATGGGATTGTTTTTGAGAGCATATGACTTAACCTTTAGTTAATGCTTTAATAACTGCATAGCCTACATACAGGATTAGGAGTATTACAATCATCTGCAGGATTATTCTGATAACCCCTTCAAACTGCCCTTTTTTTTCCATAGCCCTTAAAATAGCAAGTATCATTTTTTTAAATGGTTTTCTATTCTGTCTACACCTTCCTTAATATGTATCACATCTTTTTCAATTTGTTTTTTTGATTTATAATCGTCATAGATATATAAAGTTAAGACGACTAAAAGAAAGATTCCCAAGGTTATCCAGAAAATAGGAAAATCTCCTATGAACTTGTTGATATACTCAAGTAGGGTTCCCACAACAAGTGCGCCTAATATTGACACTAACCAGCTGACACGCTTGTTTTTCCAGACACTTTTATTTATCATAATTTTTAGGTGTTAAAGAAATATTTAGGATTTTCTTTTTTTGGAAGTTTACAGACTTTACAGGCTATAGCAAGCTTTTAAAGGGGGATTTCTACTTGGATTTTATGGGGGATATTAAGAAACCTGAGCTTTTAAGCCCTGTAAGTGATTTTACAAGCCTGAAGGCTGCGGTTGATAATGGGGCTGATGCTGTGTATTTTGGGATTAAGGGAAGCAATATGAGAGATGCCAGGCATGGTGGAGGGTTTGTGTTCAGGGACTTGGCTGAGATTGCCAAGTTTAGCGTTAAGAAGTATTTGACGATTAATGGGATTGTTTTTGACAGGGAGCTTGAGTTTGTGAGAGATGCTATTTTAAAGACTAAAAAATATGTTAATGGGTATATTTGCTGGGATATGGCTGTTGTTAAGATTGCTAAAGAACTGGGGGTTAATGTGTGCTTAAGCACGCAGGCCAGTGTTGCTAATGCAGAAGCTGCCAGGTTTTATTATGGCTTGGGTGTTAAGAGAATTATTCCTGCGAGGGAGCTTAGCCTGGAGCAGGTGAAAGAGATTAAGAAAAATGTTCCTGGGCTGGAGATAGAGGTTTTTGTTCATGGAAGCTTGTGCATGGCTATTTCAGGAAGGTGCTTTTTGAGCCAGAGTATTTTTAAAAGGAGCGCTAATAAAGGGAGATGTTTGAATGTTTGCAGGAGAGAGTTTTTGATTAAAGACAAGAGAGAGGGGTTTGAGCTGGTGCTTGGGAGTGATTACATATTAAATGCAAAAGACTTATGCTGCTTGCCGTTTATTGATAAATTAATTGAGGCTGGGGTTGATGGGTTTAAGATTGAGGGGAGAGGGAAAAAAGCTGAGTATGTTGGGATTGTGACTTCGTGCTATAGAAGGGCAATTGATGCTTATTTCAATGGGAAGTTTAATAAAAAACTGGTTGATGAACTGATGGTGGAGCTTAAACAAGTTTATAACCGAGGATTTAGCCCTGGTTTTTATTTAGGGATGCCTACTAGTGATGATTGGAGCCATAATGAAGGGAATGTTTCTTCTATGAGGAAAGTGGATGTTGGAAAGGTTGTTAATTATTATGCTAAGAATAAGGTTGCTGCTGTTAATGTTACTGCACATGGGATTAAGATAGGGGACAGGTTATTGGTTATGGGGAATAAAACCGGGGTTGCTGAGATTATTGTTAGAGAGATGGAGGTTGAGCATAAGAAAACTGATGGGATTGAAAAAGGGCTGGTTGGGATTAAAACAGAAAGAGTATTAAGGGCTGGAGATAAGGTGTTTTTGTGGGAGTGAGATGATGGAATACTTATTTGTATTAGGGAGGGATAAGGACCTGGCTTTGCTTGAACTAGAGAGTGTTTTCTCTTTTGAAAATGTGAAAAAAGCAAAGGGAGGGTTTGCTGTTGTTGATACTGGAGAAAAACCTGCTATTGAGAGATTTGGGGGAATAACAAAGATTGGGAAGAGGATTAATGACCTGAATGAGATTGTTATTGGGAAGGATAAATTAAGCTATAGTGTTTTTGGGGATAAAGAAATAAGGCTAATGATGAAGAAGAGGTTTAAAGAGGAGAGGGTTAAGGGAATGTTCAGGGCTTTCAGCTATGAGCCTGGAAATGTTGATATTGAAATTGTAAGCTTTGATGGCAAGCTGTTTTTGATTGAAGGGGTTAGCAAGCCTAAGGAATACAGGCTAAGGGATGAGTTAAGGCCAAGATTTGATGCTAAGAAAGTTATTTCTATTCGCATGGCGAAGATGCTGATTAATTTTTCTAAAGCAGAGAAAGAAATCTTTGACCCTTTTTGCGGCGGGGGGACTATACTGCAGGAGGGATTATTAAGAGGGCTGGATGTTATTGGGATTGACAGGAGTGTTAATGATGCAAGGAAGAACCTGAATTGGCTGAGAAAAGGTTTTAGCATTAAAAATAATTTTAAGCTAATTGAAGGGGATGCAAGAGAGTTAAGCAAATATGTTAATGGTGTGGAATGCGTTGTTACTGAGCCTTATATGGGGCCTTATTTCAGGAAACTGCCGAGTGTTGGCAAGGGGAAAAGAGTGATAAGGAGCCTGGCTGAGATGTATGATAGGGTGTTTGGGGAGCTGGGGAAGATTGTTGCTGGAAGGGTTGTGATGATTATCCCTGCGATAAGGACTTATAAAAATATCCTTGAGATGGATTTTATGGAGATAGCAAGCAGGCACGGGTTTAAGCTGGTTAAAAGCGGGTTTGTTAAGATGCCTGTTGAGTATAATATGCCAAAGGCCAAGGTTTTAAGGGAGATTTGGGTGCTGGAAAAGCTTAAATAGGCTGATTTTTAAATGGAGTTTTATGGGAAGAATAAAAACCATACTCATCAAGAGAACTGCAATAAAGATGCTTAATGAGAATAATGAGTTGTTTACCCATGAGTTTGGGCATAATAAAAAAGCTGTTGACAGCCTGGCTGATGTGCCTTCAAAAAAGATGAGAAATATTATAAGCGGGTATATTTCAAGGCTGATGAGGCAGAAAGAGAAAACAGCTGCCGAGAATAAGCATGCTATAAGCCCTGCTGAAATTAGTGCCTAATGAAAAAGCTTAAAAATCTTACAGGCTTGTTGTTTTACAGGAAATAAGAGAGACTGGTGAATGCCTGTTCACCAAGCTAAGAAATTTAGAGGAGGAAAACAAAATGGCAGAAGATGAATACATGGAACAAACAGGAGACTTGGAGCAAACTAGAGATGTAGAAGAGCTAGCTTCACCAAGAAGAGAGAGAAGTAGTGGTGATGAGCATACAGTCTTCGTCGGTGACAAACCTTTTAAAGTGTTTTAGCTTTGTGCTATCACTAAAGAGTGAATTATGTTACAGGCGTCGTTATGCAGTTCACTACTCAGGGAGCTGATGAAGTGATGATTAAGGGCAGAGGGAAGTTTATTTCCAAATGCGTTGACATCTCTGAAGTTGCTTCAAAGAGATTTCTGGAGAATGTTGTGCATTTGAAGAATATAAAGATTGACTCTGAGGAGTTTGAGAACAAGGAAGGAAGACTGGTGAGGGTTTCCACTATTGAGCTTACTTTGAAGAAGAAGTAATCCTTTTTCTTTTATTTTTTATTTTAATAACCTGTTAAAGAAAGGTATATAAACAATTGAGTTGTTATGGTGATGATGTTGAAAAAGAGCGGAAAAAAGAGCAAAAAGAGGGCTATACATTATCCCAGGCTGGCTTTGCTGGTGCTGAGCCTGGC
>DATDYH010000174.1:0-2339 GCA_035289045.1 Candidatus Nanoarchaeia archaeon | reverse complement strand
GTTAGCAGACTGGTTTAGCTCTGACTGGTTTGTGAACTCCCCTAGATTTAATAGCCCGGCTCGCTCTTCTGATAATGCCTTGATTATTAAATTGTACTCCTGGATATCCTGGGAGAGGGTGTTTTCTAGCTCTAAAAGTTCCTTGTTTAAATTTGCTGTTTTTGGAAGGGATGCATAGCTGGTTAAAAGGAGTTCTGGATTTTCTGTGTTGTCTGGTGATACTAGCTTTAATAATGATAATCTTAAATTAAATGTCTGGTTTCTTATTTCTTCTTCTCTCTGGATTAGCGGTTCCATGTATGTATATTTTGATAATTGGGCTGTTGAGTTTTCAATTGCTAATAATTGTGCTTCAACCTGGTTTAACTCCTGGAGCGATTGATTTACTTTTTGAGCAAGCTCCCGGTATTGCAGAAGCTCCCCTTCTGTAAGGTTGTATTCAAGAATGAGCAAAAAGCTTCTTGTTGATTGCTGCTCCTCGGTCTGGCATAATAATGTCCTGTAGCTTGAGCATTTAAGAGTGAACCTGTATAACTTGCTTCCTACCCCTTTTTCAGGTGCTGTGATAGTGTATTGGTCTTTAATTGGTGTTCCTGGCTTAAGTGTAAACTCTGATGCATTAATTATTATGCCTGAGCTTATGTCCTGAAATGTTGCATGACAAGCTGTCTTGCAAAATGGATTTGCTGTTATGGATGTTTCATACTGGACTGTTGAGCTTTCCTGATGCTTTAATGAGAGAAACTGGGTGCTTGCTTCAAGCTTTACTACCGTGTCATTGCCAATTATAAGGTTGAGATAAAGGTAGAATTTGATGACAAGGAAGATGATTATGACCATAAGAAGGATTAGGGTTGTGAAGAACCATTTTTTTCCTAATTTGTCATACACCCCTTTTATTCTCGACATATGGCTTAAAAGAATGCTTTTTTTATAAACTTATTGACAAAAATAAAGAAAGAGGTTAAAACCTCTTTTCATCCGCATCCAAGTTATCAAAATAAGTTTCATAGTCATTCCTTCCAAGGCGCTTTTTCTCAGATGCCAGCCATGCCTTGGACTCTTTGTCCTGGGGCCTATCATGTCTTGCCTTATTGTTGAAATTGTCTTGCTCTTCCTGGGTTTTTGGATATGCCTTGTTAACCCATCCTGCAATGGCTGGGTCTGTTTCCAGCTCCTTTACTTTTGCTGCAAACTGCTTTGCATCTATACCAAGAAAATTAAACAATGCCTTGTCCAGCGGGCAATTATAGCTGTATTCTCCCAGCTTTCCTTTGTTATACGCCTTTGCCTTGTCTGTTGTTCTCGGCAAGATTACAATCCCTGCATTCATGTCATATGGGCTTCTTGGAAATTTCTTTGTCAGGTCCATTTTACTCACCCCCTACACTCTTAATTTATACCCCTTTTTAAAGAGTATTGCTGCTATTAAGAAAGAGATTACTGCCAGGAAGATGATTATCAAGCTGCTGTACAGGATATTGACATCGCTTGCTCCAAGCATGCTGTACCTGAAGCCATCAATCATGTAAAATAAAGGGTTGAACAAAGAGAGCTTCTGGAAGATTGCTGGAAGGAGCTTTAGGGAGTGGAATACTCCTCCGAGGAATAACAATGGGGTTATGAAGAATGTGTTTAACACAGCAAGATTGTCATATCTCTCTGCCCATAATGCAACTATTAAGCCTGTTGAGGCAAAGAATATTGAGACAAACAGGATGAAGAAGAGATACAGCAAGACTGAATGAAAGGCTATTGGTATGAAAAATGCAAATACTGCTAAGATTAACCCTGAGATTACGAATGAGCGGATAATGCTGCCTATGGTGTAGCCTATGATTAACTCCCAATAAGCCAATGGTGCAACCAATAATTCCTGGATGTAATTCATGAATCTTGCCTGGAATAAAGAGCTTGAGGTTTCCTCATATGCTGACATAATGACATTCATCATGATTAAGCCTGGAACTAAAAATGTGAAGTAGGAAACATCACCAAGCTGGAGGTTTTTGCCTACTGAAAAGCCAAAGATTAAGATGTAGAGCAGGGATGAAATGATTGGGGGCCAGAGCACCTGGTTGATTACTTTTAATGTCCTCATCTGCTCTCGTTTTACAATTGTCCACAATCCGATTAAGTTCATTATAAGTGCACCAGCGATGCCCTTATCAACCCTGTGCAACCACCGGTATACCTCCTACTCATTTTTCTCCTTTTGTTAACCTAAGGAATATTTTTTCCAAAGAGTCTTTTACATTTTTTACATCCACAACATTAATGTTCTGCTTTTGAAGATGGTTAATTACCTGCTTTAGCCTGGCTTTGCTTTTGTTAAGGAT
>DATDYH010000173.1:0-6393 GCA_035289045.1 Candidatus Nanoarchaeia archaeon | reverse complement strand
TTTGCCCCGCAGTTAGAGCAGAACTTGTCTGTTGGCTGAAGCTCTATTTTACAACCTGCACAGAATTTCTTTGGCTCTGGCTCTGTAACTAGGTAACCTGACCTTCCAGAGATGATTTTGCCAAAAACATCCATTACCTCTGGGTCTTTATGATGCTTCCTTAAATCAATGCATGAGCCTGTCATGTTATTCTCCCGCTTGCTTTATTACAGGGTGGTTTTTATAGATTTCGCTTAAATCGGTAGATATATATATGCTCTGATTATGGAAATTGTATGGTTGGCTCTTTTAAAATAATGGTTGAATATCTTAGGGAATTTGGTTTTTTTGATATTATCCTTCCAATGCTGCTTTTAGGTATTCCTCTTGGTATTCTCCTTTATAGGTTTAGCAAATATAAGATTTTAAATAATCTTATCAAACCTGTTAATGTTCTTAATATTCTTGTGGCTGTTCATTTAGCGATTGGCGGGACTTTTCTCTTTCTTTTGATATTTTCAGGTATAACCAGCATATTATTAGGAATTATATTAGGAATATTAGGAATTAATGAGAAATTTGGCATTGTAAACAATATTGTTACTCTAGTTCTATTTTTATTGCTTGTTTACCTTTTGTTCAAAATAGATTTCAAGAAATAGCTTAATCAAGGGATTCTTTTGCTGGTTTTTTTGTGTCTATAGTGGTTTTGATAGTTTCCAGAGGAAATCAAAATAAGTCTTGAATCCCTTATGAATCTCTTTGCTCTTTATTGCAATAGCTAATGGCTCTTCAGACCAGATTAATATGCCTGAGTATTCCCCAAAAAGATAAATTTGTGTAGGTGTTGTGAAGTCTTTTGGCAGTATCCTGCAACTGGCTTTCTTGTGGGATTTGAATTTTTTAATGCCTTCCTGATTAAAGTCAGAAGCAATTAATATATATGCTTGCATCTTTTTTTGCTTGGCTTCTTCCAGATAAGTTGGGATGGAGTACTTAAACCTGTTAAAGATGTTGCCTGTTGCACCTATTATGCATACCTCATTTCCTTCGCGAAGAATAAGGTTGTTAAATGATTTTATCCCCTCTATGCCCTGATATACTTCTATGGTTTGGTGTGGCTTCTTTTCATTATACCTTGCTGTCAGCTCTGGCAGGATTGTGTTAAAGAAATCTAGCTTCTCTTTTAATAATGATTGTATGCGTGAAGGGGGCATTGCTATCCAATATCTTTTTCCCTGCTGCATTTTTGAGGCTGTGAATCCTTTTTTTGAAAGAACTTCCAATGCATCGTAGACATTTTTTCTGTATACCCCGGTTCTGGATGCAACTGTCCCGGACAAGGATTCCCCGGATTCCAGAAGAGTTAGGTAGACTTTGGATTCGGTCTTTGTCAGCCCTAATTCCCGGATAAAGGCGAGATGCTCTTGTTTCATAAGAATTGCATGACCTGGTGTTATTTAAAACTTCCTTTTGGGGGGTAGTAAATACTACCCTATAGATTAATATTCTTTATTTTGAATTTTTTGTAATAAAATGGGAAAAGAAATTTTGAGTCTGGAAGAAAGAACGCTCTTTGCGCATGAGAGTTGTGATAATATTAATTATCCTCTTGATGGTTATTATGAAAAGTTTAGGAAGTGGATAGATCGGGAGGGGAGGAAAAGTTCAATGATAGGTATTTTGCTGGTAAACACCCCTGAGGCTGTTGCATGGCATAGATGCAACCAAGAAGTCCTAAATATGGCTGATAGAGCATATGGGGCTTATCTTATTGAAGCATTTCTTTATCACCTAAATTTTCAGGCATACCTAAGTCTGCCTAATTTTGATAATTGGAAACATAAATATGGCTTATTAGATGCTATTGTAAATCATTTCTCTGATGATGAAAAGATGGTAAGGCTTTTTGAAAACAGCTATCATCCTGATCGGAGCTTAATTAAAAGTTCAGAGGAGAAAATTAAACAAACCGTATTTAACCAAAGAGATTTAGCTATATACTCTCAAAAAGGGGTTTGCCAGATGAGCATTATAACCCCAGAGTCAAGCTTAAAAGAGCTTTTCTTAACAAACACAGCACATGTGGAGATTTCAAAAGTTGAGCCTAAAGAGAAGGGTGATAAATTCCCTGAATATTTTCGTAGCCCTTACCGTAGACTACATTTAGCATTTAGAGAAGGGGGATTATTTAAAATTTGTAACCATGATGAAGATTTTGGATGTGGAATTAGGGGGGTAGATGGGACTAGTCCTTTAGAGTTCAGCAGCAAGGCTATGCAAGGGTTAATTGGCGGATTTTATGATTTTATCCAAGCAACCCCAGAAGAACTAAGAGAATTGCTTTCAGAAAGAATGGGCAGGGGTGGTGTGCAAAGATTAGATGATTTTCTTAAAAATCCTGATGATGCAGATTACATGGCGGCTATAAAAGATGCTGAAAGGAAAAAAGAGGAGATGGAAGACAGGAGATTAAAAAAGATTTATAATTTAGCCAAAGGGGATTTTGAGAGCTTTAAAAGAGGGATGAAGTTAAATCCGCTGCTAAGTGATTTATTCTAGGAAGTCTTGGTTTTTAATCTTCTCTGGCAAGTATCTTTCTGCCAAAAAACTAATCCCGCGAGAAGACAAGGCCTGGATCTCTGCCTTTGCATTTAGTTTTTTCAAAGCTGCAAACTCTTCTTGCCAAGCCTTATTGTTTTTGAACCAGGGATAATCTTGTATTTGCTTTAGCCTGCTGATATCTGTTTCTTTAAATTTAATAAGGTGCTTTTCCAAACCATATTTTTGAATATCTTTTGTATGGATACCAAGATGCTTTACCGAAGGGATTGCCATCTTCTCTGAAATATGGGCGAGATTGATGCTTCCAAAACGGATTACTGAGTAGATATAATGGCCCCAACTGTCCAGGTCAGTTAGTACATAAATCGGAAGTTTATGCTCTTCGGTTAACCTTTGCAATAACCTGCGGATTCCCCGCGTTGTCTGTCCTTGTGATGAAATGATTATACAATCATGCTTATCCCAGAATTTATGTTCATGCAGATTCTCATAAACTGCTGCTTTCTCCATGTAAAGAATATATTTAGCATTGATTTTTTTGAATGTAATACCTTCTACGTTTGAAGGTACACTCCATCCCCCTGAACCTAACTTTGACCAATCTATGGTATCGCCTTTATCTTCAATAATCACTTTTCCTGCTACTGAGCCGTTTTTATTGGCATTAATATTAAGTTGCTCTCTACTTAAATCCATAATTACTTCTAAGTCCTCTATGATGTCATCGGATTCTGATTGGTCATCTACCATATTAACATGTGTTCCTGGAATTGTGCGTTTTGCCATATAGAAGACATCTCTTAATGAGGCATGTTTTCCTACTTCCAGTAGGTTTTTACTGATGGATGCTACTTCAACGGTCTGCAGGAATTTCTTGGCATGCCCAACATTAAAGAATGTTCTTTTGCCTTCTTTATTTCCTAATTGCAAGGTTTTAGTTTTTTTGTTAAATTCTACATTTGATAATGCCCTGATAGGGATGATGATTTCCGGGTTCTTCATTGCTTTAATCTGCTGGACAATATTCTTGCCTAAATCCTGGAGTTCCTGTTCTGGTTTTTTAGTCATCTTCTTCTCCTATTCGCTTTGTTAACAATTGCTGCTCTTCTCTTATGATTGGTGTTTTTGAGGTTCCCTGCCCAAGAATGTTTGGCAGCTCTTTTTTTAATTTCTGATTTAAGAACTCCTGGATAACCTCTTTTTTTTCTGAAGACAATAAGCTTAATGATGATGCAAGCTCTGGGATGTATTTTTCAAATAAGTTAGCTCTTTCTTTTTGCTCTTTTGCCCTTACATTTTTCCTTATGAATGCTCCGAGCCTTCTCCCTGCTTCCTGCAAGCCAAGCTTGATTTCATGGATTATTTCAGGGTAGCTTGCTATTGCCTCTTTGCTTTCTGATGTGAATGGGACCCAGACCGAGACAATATGCACCATGATTACTGCAGGGCCTATTGGAATGGCGCCTTTGCTCTGGCCAAGGTTGTAGTTTTTCCAGGCTGTCTGGATTACTGATTTTGTTATTGCGCATGCTGACTGCTCGTATTGTAAGGGAACCCTGTTGGCAAACCTCAATAGTTTAACAGGTTCGTCTGATGGGAGATTTCCCCCGTACACCAGGCTTGCTTCAACCTGAAAGGGATAACCTCTGTAAACTGCTGGAGGCCTGGTTATTGCTGTGTAAAAGTCTGCTGCTACTTCTTTTTTTAAGCCTTGCTCAATTGCCTCTGCTGTTATTGGGGATAAGCAGTCTGTTGGGGGGGCCATGATTTTTATTGCGTTTATTGCTTTGTATAATGCATCTGCTTCCTCTCTTGCAATTCTCTCTGGCCTTGAAGTGGGGTCAAGATTTGAATTTTCGCAGATTTCCTTTGCTATGTTTGGTGATACTCTTGAGAATTCGGTCTGGAGGAAACTGGATAGATTCCTTGCTTTAGTTTCCTTGAGCATTTTTATTAAAATGCCTAACTCAACACCATATGGGTGTGGCTTGATTTCTTTAGGCTCTTTTGGGTGCTTATTAACTGCTCTTGGAAAATCTATGCGTTCTCCTTCCGGGTTTTTATAAGTTAATTGTAAATGAGGGTTAACAATTGCGGTCTGCTTTAAGTATTCATCAATTGACTGCTGGCCTTTCTGGTATTTTGCTTCTAATTCAAGTTCTATTCTGACCCCATGCTCTTTTTCCCATTCTATTTGCCTGTCAATAACAACCTCTGGCTCATTTTTTTGCGTGTCTAAATGCAATTCATAATAATGGGCTGGCTTGTTTTTGCCTGTTTTTGAAGTAATCTTTGTTGGCTTGCCTGTTGTCAATTGCGCATACATTACTGATGCTGAAATCCCGATGCCCTGCTGGCCGCGCGACTGCCTTAATTTATGGAATTTGCTTCCATAGAGTAATTTTGCGAATATTCTTGGGACCTGCTCTTTAACAATTCCAGGGCCATTATCTTCTACAATAACTTTAAACCTTGTCTCTGATATTGGGGTTACTTCAACATAGATTTCCGGAAGAATATGGGATTCGTCGCAAGCATCAAGCGAATTATGGCAAAGTATTGCGCCAACGCCTGCAACAAAATTCTCACAATCAGGCACTGAAACATCATATACCCATGGATGATTGTATTGAATCTCTTCTATGCTTTTAACCCTTAAAACACCAAGGTCACTTGCTAATAATGTATTAACCCCTTCATAAACGCTTACTCTCTGGGATAATAAGCCTGTTTGCAAGACTCCAAAAGATATGTTTATCTGGTTGTCTCTATTGATAGCATAGCTGATTTTTGGGTCTGTTGCGCCAGTAATAGTATCTTCAATTGGCAGCAGATTCAGATGACTTGCCTTGCGGCTTGTATAAATATAGAGCTGATAACTCTCTCCATAGTTCGTTCTAACATTGTTAATCACGCGTTCTCTTGCTTTTATTGTGCCTGCGCTATAACTAAAGCCTAATGAAGATAATAAATATTGCAAGTCTGTAAATAGCTGAAAACTTGCTGTGGCACAAGTGATTTTTTCTACACTTAGTTCCTGCAGTGCTTGGCCATTTTTTAGCAGCTCAAATAATTCTCTGCTTGGATAGCCATCACCAGCAAGATAGGCCAATAAGAATGAATATTTTAAATCATAACTGAAATTATGCAGGACATCTGGTATTCTTTTTGCGTTTGCATAATCTCCTACCCTGAAAATGTGCTTAAATATAAAACAGATTATGCTTGAGTTAGCAATAAGATTGTATGCTGTACTATGAGCTTTTTTGATTTTTGGCTGGACTTTAAAGATTTTTTCAAAAGAGTCTGCTAAATAGTCCACCATCGCTCTTTCATGGATGCCAAAAGAAAAATAAAGCCTGTTTAATGATTTTAGCATAGAGCCTTCAGAGACATAAAATCCAAGAAGTTCTGCGAGCTTGGTGTCTACTTTTATAATCACGGGTATTCTATGCAGGCTGTATAAATAACCTAGCTGGGAATCTGAAAGTTTATTTATATCAAGCTTGAGCTTCCTGAGAACATTAAATGGCATGTAATTAAACCTTCTGAAATCATTGATCCTGTGGTTTCTGGGTCCTGGAAAGAGTTCTTTGAGCTGGCTGATAACTTCCTCTGTAAGAAAGTTGTTAATCCCATGGAGGTATAGCTTCTTAGTGAGGTCTGGGTCAAGGATTAAAAGCTCTTCAACCAGATTGAGCTCATTTAGAGTGTAGTTGCTGGTCCAGCTCTTTCTTGGGACAATTATTGGTGTGCCAATTTTAATGGCAGAGGCTGGAATAGAGACTATCTCTCCTTTGTTTAGGGTAAAGACTGAATGATAAGCAGTAAGTTCTACATATCTTCCTG
>DATDYH010000172.1:0-6308 GCA_035289045.1 Candidatus Nanoarchaeia archaeon | reverse complement strand
TTTATTGGTGTTCTTATTATTGCTGCTTTATTGCCTGATTTGGATGAGCCTGGCTCAAAGCTTGGAAGAAAGGTTAAGCCATTGGCTTATGTTATTAAATTTTTATTCGGGCACAGGACTATTACGCATAATTTGTTTTTTATAGCTGCTATTGCTTTTTTAGTGTGGTGGTTTTTTGGGGTGTATGGATGGGCTTTGGCAATTGGGGGCGGGAGCCATTTATTACTGGATGGGTTGACTAAAAATGGGGTTAGGTTTTTATGGCCCTTGAATGTTAAGATTAGCGGCTTTGTTAAAACTGGTGGATTACTGGAGAATGTGTTTTTTTGGCTGCTGGTTGCGGGGAATGGATGGCTTGTGTTTAAGATGCTAGTTTAAGATGCTAGTTAATGAAAACTCCCTGAGAGTTTGATGTTAATTTATATTCAATTTGCATAAGATGCTTAGACCTGTCAAGATTTGTGATTCTTAATTTTGCAAAATTTCCTTCCATGGTTTTTACTACAAAAGATGAGCCTACACCTGCTGTTTGTTTGTCATCTCCGGGTTCTAGTTTTCCAATATAGCCACGAACATAACCTGATTGAGGGGAGAGGAGAATTCTTTCCAACGGAATGTTTCCCATATAGATGATATTCTCAAGACTGGCAAGAGGGGAGGAGAACTGCGGGTCTATGGGCCTTATATATAAGTCCCATAATGCGGGTGGGGGGTTGAATTCGCCTTCTGCCTTAACTGAAATGTTGCTTTCAAAATCAAACAATAATGCTGTCTGGACTTCCTGATAAGCTGTCTGAAGAGTCTTGGTTCTTAATCTTGTGTTGCTTGTTGGGTCAAACTTAAGGATTATATCAGCATTGGTGCTTGTAAAGAAAGGGGGTGTTGGGAATTTTAAACTGAGCTGGGTTGGTTCTGGCTTTATGCCCTGGGCTATTGGTGTTAAGAGGTAGAGGTCTTCGGGAAGATTAAAATAAGTAAAGGAGAGGGTTTCCTGCTGATATGTTTTGTTTGCTGCTTTTACTCTTAAAGAGGTTAATGTTGAGATGGGGACCTGGACTTTTTGATTATTTGTTCCTGGAACATAGGTTTTAATTTTTAATGTGCAAAGCCGGTCCTGGCTTTCTATATGGGTGAGGATTGGGCCTGCATACTTGATTGGGTTTGCAACTGCGTAAATGTCCCAGTAATGGGCCTCTGGCTCGTATCTTCCGTTTACCCCTGTAACTGCGATGAGGGTGTTTGTAACTTGGTCTGTTAGTTCTGAGATATTTTCAAGGAACTTTGTTCTTGTTGTGTTTAGCTCTGAGGCGGCTTTAATACCTTTCATGTTAAAGTAATCTTCAGATACACTAAAGAAGAGATCATAAATTTTCGCATTTTCAACTAAATCATCATGCTCTTTGTAGAAATTGTAGAGCTGGGAAAGGGGAATGGTTGCTATTTTTTCTTTTTTGCTGAATTTGGGAATAGTTATGAGGGGGGAGTTTGGGAGAATATGAATTGTTAATTTTTCTGAGGCTTTGCTCATGGTGAGGCTTAAATTTACCTCTTTTCTGAACCAGGAGATTTTTGATGCTGGATTTTGGGCATCTTCTTTGAAACTGTCCGGGGCTATAGTAGATATTAACGGCTGGGGCTTTGATGAAGCCTGGGAGAAGATTAAGTAGCTTAGGTCGGAGTTGTGAATGTTAGACGGGTCTAATGCCAATAAGCCATAGCAGTTTTCAAAGTTGATTACTCCGAGGTCTATTGATGGCAGATGGATGCTGGTTGCTTCCTCTGAAACTTTGATATTTAATTTATAGTCTTCCAGTAAAATGGATGCTAAGCCATTAGTGTCTGTCTTGGTGGTTTGCTGTTGTGATTGCTGTTCTTGAGATACTGAGATGTCTTTGCCGCAAGAGAGGGTGAGAAAACTGAGAGGGATTAAGGCTGTTGTAATTGCTCTTCTTGCTTTTGATTTTAGCTTTTGCCTTAGCTCTGGATTGAGGATGGATTCTAGCACAGAGAGTATATGTAATCAGGGTTTTTAGTTCTTTGTTGTCTTGATTGCGTGGTTAAATCGGGATGTTTTTATGAATTTTGAAAAATCCTTTTAATTAATTGTTTTTGAGCTTATTACCTATAACCTGCTATCTTAACTACCCATGAATAGTTATATTTAAAAAGGGTTAGACTTAGACTAAACAGGATTAAAATGTACAAGCTAAGCCAGGAACAGGAAAAAGCATTTAACTTTTGCTTAGAGATAACTACAACACCTATTAAGCCCATGGTTTATTTAATGTTAAGGGGGGATAGGTGCTTGACAATTAAGGAGATAGAAGAGGGATTGCCGGAGTTTTTTAAAGGAATAAGAAACTCTCCGGGCAAAAAGCAGATATACTCTTTTCTTGGAAGGCTTGGGCATGCAAGAGAGTTTGTTCGACAAGAAGAGCTTCCCGGCAGAAGAAGAAACTCAAAGACACATGCGATGATGCCTGCAAAAGGCTGGGGCTTAACTGATGCAGGCTTTTACAAATTAAGGCCGGTTGTTGCATACTTGTTTACTTTTCTTCCTTTAGATTATGGGATACCTTCTGATGCAGTAATGAGGAACTCACCAAAAAACAAAGGTGGGGGGATTGGGAAAATACCAAAAATTGCTACCTTAAGAGAATTATTGGAGGATGAAAAAACAACACTTGAACTGTTAAGGGGGCGCAGAATATATCCAAGGTCTTATGAAATATTCAACATGCTTGATGGCCTAATCTCAATCCAAAATAGCTGCGGGGAAAAATTCCCTTTTATAAGGGAAGCCAGAAATACTAAACGGGGGCATAGAGGCAATTATTATACATGGACTGGGGAGGATTTCAGAAGAGATGACTTTGGGGGGAAAATCTATATGCTAAGAGAATTGGCTGGTATTGTGAAGAAAATTGGAGAAAATGCCTATTTTACTACAGGAGAGATAATTGATTCAACAAAGTATAAAGATATATCCTCACTGGATGCTGCATTAAGAAATCTTGGAAGAAATGATGTGATAAAGAGATTAAAAGCAAAGGATTTTCTTGCTTATGAGTTGACAGAGCATGGAGAGGATTATGCAAGACATGTTGAAAATGTGGCAGGATATCTTTCAGGAGATACGGAATGCCTTGAAGAAATTCTATTAAACCAGCCTACAAGAAGAGAGATAGCAGAGGCTTATAATATTTCTATAAACGAATAATACACAGTATGAAATCGGGACATAGCCTCTGGAAAATATATATTGGAAACAATAAAATTCCGAAAGAATTTTAGTGTCTCAAAAATATATCTTACAAGATATATTTTTAAAACAACGGACAAGGGACAACCACGCGGGTTAGGTTTATAAATGAGAATTGCTTTATAGAGAGTATTAAACAAAATCCGAACAGGAAGCTTATTTTGTATTGAAATAAAATCGGAAACGAAACGGAGGTTAAAATGGGAAATAGACCAATAAAAAAATTCAGAGCAGGAGCTATAGAGGCTGCTATATGGCTGAATGAGAAAGAGATTGAGGGAAATATTGTGGGGTTTAAGACCGTGACTTTGAGCAGGAGCTGGAAGGACAATAAGCAGGGAATCTGGAGGAATGAAGTGATAAACATGAGAAAAGGGGATTTGGGGAAGGCTATACTTGTTTTGAGCAAGGCTAATGAAGAAGTGCTTTTGAAAGACCCTGATGAGAAGGGGGAGGACTAAAATGGGCAAGAAAGAGAGGGAAGCTGCTATAAATGAATTGCCTGGGGTTGGGGCTGCGACTGCTGAGAAACTAAAAGAGGCAGGGCTAGACAATATGATAGCGATTGCTGTTTCAAGCCCTGGTGAATTGGCTGAGATTTCGGGATTAACAGAGAATGCTGCGAGGAAGATTATACAATTTGCCAGGGGAAAGATGGAGATGGATTTTGAGAGTGGAGATGACCTGATGAAGAAAAGAGAGCAGATTATAAGGCTTGCTACCGGAAGCAAGGAATTTGACAGAATACTTGGCGGGGGTGTTGAGAGCGGGGGGATTACTGAATGCTATGGGGCTTATGGCTCTGGAAAAAGCGCTTTGGCACACCAGCTTGCGGTAAATGTTCAATTGCCTAAGGAGCAGGGCGGGGCTGAGGGGATTGTTGCCTGGATTGATACTGAAAGCACTTTCAGGCCTGAGAGAATCAAGCAGATTGCAGAGAGCAGGGGATTAGATGCTTGTGCTTTGCTGAAAAATGTTAAAGTAGCGAGGAGCTTTAATTCTGACCACCAGATGCTGCTTGCTGAGAAGATGGTGGATATGATAAACAAGCAGGAGCTGCCTTTGAAACTTTTAATTATTGATTCGTTAATGGGGCATTTTCGCTCAGAGTTCAGCGGGAGAGGGATGTTAGCGGAAAGGCAACAGAAACTGAACAGGCATATCCATCAGTTAACAAGGCTGGCTACCAGCCAGAATATTGTTGTTTACTGCACTAACCAGGTGATGGCCAAGCCTGATGTGTTTTTTGGGGACCCAACAGAGGCTGTTGGCGGGCATATTGTGGGGCATGGGATGACTACAAGAGTGTATCTGAGAAAGGGAAAAAAAGGGACCAGGGTTGCGAAGATGGTTGACAGCCCGTACCTGCCTGAAGCTGAAGCCATATTCAGGATTACTGGGAAAGGGATTGAGGATGTGGAATAAAGAGATGAAAGAGGGGCTATTTGAGAAGCATCCTTTATGGAAAGGCCTGGGAATAATTGGACTTGGAGATGTTATTTTTGCTGCTCTGGGGTTTAGAGAGGGCTATGAGCTGGCAGTCATTACTTTTACTATTACCCTTATTGTTGTGGTTGTTTATTTTGATAACAGAATTGGCAAGCTTGAGGGGAGAATGAAGGTTGTTGAAGAGAGAGATGGTGAAAATGACAAGATTTATAATCTGGGAAATAAAATAACTGGGGGAATGAGAATGAATAAAAAGGGAATTAGCCAGTTAGTATGGTTGGTGATTATTATTCTAATTATTATCCTCATGTACTTCTTGCTCAAAAATCCATTAAAGTAGCCATGGTTGTTTAATTTTCCTCAACCAATAAGCGGTCATGGGTTGGGTATTCTGCCCTGATGACTGAGGGCTGCTTTAACTTTTTTCTTATTTTTAATAAAATCCATGGGGCTATTAGAATCTGACTGTTTGCTTTATTGTAGCTGATTAAACTGCTGGGGATTTTGTAGCCTTGCTTTAGTTTTTCAGCTGTTTTCTGATTTGCAAAAATGATGCCCCTGATTAACATGCCATCTGCTGAAACTAGTTCATAAGGCTTTTTTATGTTTTTGGCTCTTAAAATTAATCTGTTTTTTAACTGGATGGAATCTTTTAATCTTGCGGTGCAGTAATGGACTGGAAGTTTTGGATGATGTGCTTTTATGTATTGCAAGAGCTTTAGTGCCTGCTGATGGCTGCCTTTAATTGCGTATGAGATTTTGTCTTTTGTTTTGAAGCCATGTTCCTGGAGCTTGCAGGTGTTTGTGTCTGAGATTTCTAATTCGTTGATGTTGAGAAAATCAATATGATTATGTGCTAGGGTGATAAGCTCTATTGCTTTTTGGTAATATCCTGGGATGGAGGGAATTTCTATGCCTAATTTCCATGGATAGTTTTTAGCTGACTTAATGTTTTTCCAGAGGGCTTTATTGTCTAAATCAGGATGAAGCCTTAACTCATCCAAGCCTGCTTTTGATAATTTTGAGAGAGAGGCTTTTGTTATTAGGTTTAATGAGGTATAAAGATGGATGTGGAAGTTATTGCTGAATACTTTCTTTAATAATTTAATTGCTGTTATTGTTCTTTTGAGCTTTAGCAATGGGTCTCCTCCGGTGATGCCTACTCCTTTTGATTTTGAAAGTTTGATTTCTTCTATGATTTGTTTAATATTGCGGATTTTTCTTTCATTTATGAAGATTACATCCTTGTTTTTTCTGGTATCTGATAAGGGGCAGTAATAACAATCTCTTGGACATAAACCTGTTAGATAGAGAACTGATTTTCTGCCTTTGACACATAGCTGGCAGGCTTTTGCTATTTTGTGGAGGTTGTAGGAATGATGGTTGTTTGGTTTCATGATAAGAGTTACCTGCACAAACCCTTTTAAAAAGTGTTTGTAATGGGGTCGTCCCAAAACCAAAATTTAATTCAGTAGAATTAAACAAATTTTATGGAGAATAAAATTTGTTCATTTAAAAAGATAACTTGCTTTGTATCTTCCTGATGTTGTGTGCCATATAATACAGACCAGCTTCAATATTTACTTTCTTCAATCCG
>DATDYH010000171.1:0-13414 GCA_035289045.1 Candidatus Nanoarchaeia archaeon | reverse complement strand
GGAGATGCCGTGGAATGCTATGGGGTTTTTAGTTTTTAACTGAAAGATGAAACCTGACTGGAGATTCAGAAGATCTTTTTTGTTGATTAGATTTATGGGCTTGGTGATGCCAAACTTTTTCAGCTCTTTCAGCTTTTGGGTGTAGAACTGCTTTATTTTTGTGAGGATGTTCAGGAGAGGGGTGTCAAGAGGGATTGTGAGCCACTGAATTTTTTTATCCTGGATATAAGGCTTGACATCCTCATCCTGGTCTGTTCGTATTTCTGTTTTTTTGATTAAGAGGTTAGAGCAGAGCTGCTTTATTTTTTCTCCTGTACTGCCTGGAGATGCGGTTAATGCAAGAATATGGGGGGTTGGGGATTGCTGGCTATAAACTTTGGCGATATTAACATAGGCATAATTCTGGATTGCGTGGTGGGCTTCATCAAAGACTATTAAGGAAGTGTCTTGGAGGGAGATGATTGAGTTAAGCACATCATTGTTAATGCATTGCGGGGTGGAGAAGATTATTAATGAAGAGCTGAATAATTTCTTTCTTTGTTGTGGGGGGATTTTTCCGGTGATTAATGCAAGGTCCTGTTCTTCAAGGTCTGAATGGTGCTTAAAGTAGCGATGATGCTGGGCGATTAATGGCCTTGATGGGGCAAGGATGATTATTTTCTTTGATAAATCCTGCGAGAGCTTATAGAGTGAGAGCATTAATGCAATTGCGGTTTTGCCAAGACCTGTTTCAAGAACAACTAAAGTGTTATTGTCTTTGCAAGTATTAAAAATTGCTTCCTGGTACTGCCTTGGGGAGAAGTTTTTGGTCTGGAGCATTTTAGATAGGTTTTTTAATCAATGGGTATTTAAGCAGGTATGCTGGCAAAGTTACTTGGGGCTGCGGATTTGCTTGCTGCTGTGAGCATAATCTTTTTAGCTTTAGGGGTTTTTAAAGGATTTGCTATTATAATGGCTTTGATTTTGATTGTGAAATCCTTGGTGTTTATAACTGCTTTTGCAAGCTGGATTGATATTTTAGCCGGGGTGTTTATTTTAGTTAGTGCTTTTTATGGGTTTAATATTGTTTTATGGGTTGCTTTTGTATGGCTGGTGCAGAAGGCTGTTGTGAGCTTTTTTACATACTAGAGACCCTTTCTTTTAGAAAAAGAAAAGCGTTCGCGGAAAAGAAAACTAAGAATATTCTACTTTTTTGAAGAAGAAAAATGCGATTGCTAAGGCAAGGATTACTGCGATGATGATTGCCAGGATTATTGGGATGTAAGGAAGAAGGAAAAGGGTTAGGACAAAAAAAGAGAGAATTAAAGTGTAATAGGTTCTTGAGCCAAAAAAGATTTTGCCTCCTGGAAGAGTGCCTATTGGAACTAGATTCCAGATGATAAGCCAGGTGTTGATTGTTACGCCCTGCCTGATGTGCAAAAGAGTGAAAAAGAGCAGCAATAATAAGCTTGCAAATAAGCCTGCTGAGGAGATGACTGCTTCCTGGAATTGAGTTACTACCCGCCATCTATGGCCTATTCTTGAGGTTGTTGAGTCAAAAGAATAGATTAATGTCAGGAAGAATCTGCCAAAAGAGATTAATGTCAGGAAGACTGCAAGGATTATGCCCAGGTAGATTTTTTTTATGCCTTTATTACTCAGAGGACCTCTTTTAAGCTCGGCTTCTCTTGCGAACCAGAGCCTGGTTATGTAGGCGAGCCTGACCTGGGCCTGGGATTCATAATAATAAGCAGCTAACTTATATGCAAGCAGGATTGCAAAAAAAGAGAGGGCTGTTAAGAGGAATATGAGGAAGAAATTAGCCAGCCATAATTGTGGAATAAATTTTGGGTTATTGTCGTTGTAACTAAATACTATTGTGAGGACTAGGATTATTATTATTGCTGTCTTGAATTCTTTTGAGGGTTTTAATGACATCTTCCTGGTGACCTGCTCCCATTATTGCAAGGATGCTTGTTTGGGGATACTTAGTTGCCAGAGTATATAGATTTTTCGCCATGATGGCATTGCGCTCCTGAAGAAGGACTTTATAGATTGTTGGGTAGCGGGCTTTGACATGAGAGAGCAGTTGATTTATTACTGCTTTTGGAGGGGTTTTTTTTAAGTCAAAAGGCTGGATTTTTGGCTTTCTTGTTATGATTGAGGTGAGGATATCTATGAAGAACCTGAAGATTTCTTTCTTAGTTAGCTGCTTTGAGAGCTTTTTTAGTGTTATATTGATTGGCTGGTCAATTAATGCAAGCTTTAGCTTATGCTGTTTTGCAAGCAATGCAGCTGCCTTCATCTCATCTCCTGGCGAAACACCTACTAGCTTGCCTAGTTTTGATTCTATGTAATGGCCGATAAGAGTAATGAGGAACCCTTTAATGCCTATGTGCCTTAGGTCATGGATTGAGGGCTTTTGCTTATGGAAGAGTGCATGCAACCTGGGCTTGTCAAGCTCTAAAGCTATAATAGCTGGCTTGTTTTTGTTAATATAACTGGTTACCTCCTGAATACTCTCTATAGAGATGTGGGAGGTGCCTATAAGAACTATATTATTGTAAGATAGCATGGGAGAAGGGAAATCTTTAAATATTTTAATGGTTTCTAATTTGGTGGAGGGATAAACATGCTAAAAACTAAAAAAGTGTCTGAAGTGTATGATTTAAGGGTTTTTACTGATGATGGAAATTATTTTGGAGATGTGGAGGAGAGCATTATTTCTGCTAACAAGCTTTTTGGGTGGAGAATAAGGGCTACTAAAGGAAGCTACCTGAGCAAGGTGCTTGGAGGAGCTAAAGGAGTGATTGTGCCTCATCAACTGGTAAAGAACATTGGAGATGTGGTGATTGTAAGCAAGGCTGCGGTGCCAAGCTATGATGCTGAAGAAGAGAATGTGGATGGGGCTGGGAAAGTAGCGAAGTAAGGGTTTTCTTTATTTTTCCTGTTCTTTTCCTGAATCTTTTGGTAGATAGTTTTATGAGTTTATAACCGCTTTCTGTTATTTCTATTTAGTGGTGAGCAATAGGTAGACTTAAGAATTGGAATTTAGACCTTCTGGCAATGATAGAAGACGCGGTTATTCTTAAAAAGCCATGGTTCAGAAGAGAATTACACTTGTCTGGGCGGTTTTATGTTTTAGAAAGATCTTTGGAAGATGGTGAAAAGGATCTTGTTGATTTGTGCTGGAAAACAAAAAGAGAAGGGGGGTGGGTATTTTTTGAGGACAGGGGCTTATGGGTGTATATTAAAGGAGAAAGCAGTGAGAGAGTGAGTGAAAACGAGTTTGTTATTTCCTATAAATCACCACGCATTGATTTCTCAAGTATTGGAACTCTTCCTATTGACTATCATACCCATCCTATCAGGAGCGTTAATTTGATGTATCATCAGAGGAGAAAAGTAAGTGGGGGATTAAGAAGAGAATTGACAGAAATTGAAGAGAGGAGGCTTATCAATACCTGTTTTATTAAGGCTTTATTCCCTTCTTTAAGGGATGTTAAAAGTTATCATACTCAATCAGCTGGGGAGCCTCGTCTTAGGAGCAGGATAGCTTCCCCATTAGGAGTAACTGAGTTGAGCATTAATGGTAATATATGCGACACTGGTAATGTTGAGGATTTAACTCTTGAAGAGTATGCTGATGAGGTATGGAACTTGATTAGCGGGAATAGAAGAGAAAGCGTTGTTGTAGATTATAATAGGAGATTTGGATATGTTGTTACTTTGAATTTTAGAGCATTCAGGAATCTTCCTTTTAAGTTTACTGATGCTCTTGAAGTCTAGGGGATTAGGCGGTTAATAATAAAAAAATTAAGAAAAGTTCATATTAAGCCTTTTTCTTTTGTAAAAGAAAAAGCCTTATGGGAAAAAGAAAATAGAGTGGTAAAGAAAAAGCCTTATGGGAAAAGAAAACAGAGTGCAAAGAAAAGGTTTATATAGGAAGGTGGGATTTCTATATTATGGTTACTCCTCTTGGGAAGGCTGTTGAGTTCTTCCGCGAATTTGGGATGTTTGAGATTGTGCTGCCTTTTTTACTGGTGTTTGCAATTGTTTATGCTGTGCTAGAGAAGACAAAGATTCTTGGGGTTACAAAACATAAAAATGAGGAATATACAAACAAGAACCTTGATGCTGTGGTTGCTTTTGTGGTTGCGATGCTGGTTGTGGCTGCTGCAAATATTACACTTGTAATAAATGAGGCTTTGCCGAATATTATTTTATTACTGATTGTGCTTGTTAGCTTTTTGGTTTTGGTTGGAGTGTTTGCGAAAACTGAAGAATTGAATATTTATGGATGGCATGCTAAGCTGAATGTGTTTTTTGCAGTAATTTTATTCCTTGGAGTTGTGATTATATTTTTAGGAGCTATTCGGAATAAGGCTGGAAAGAGTTGGCTTGAATTGACTTTTAACTGGATTGTTGAGCAGTGGCAGGGGCCTGTGTTTGCTTCCATAATAATTTTTATATTAGCTATTGTTACTATTGTATGGCTGACAACTGGTAAAGGAAATGTGCCTGCTCCTGGCGGGCCTGGTGGTAAACCCGGGAGCACAACATGAAAGAAGGTAAAAAGAGGTTAAATGGCAGCAGGATTTTATGATTTATTCTATCAATTGCAAGGAAGCGGGTTTTATGAGTTTTTACTGCCTTTTTTGTTAGTGTTTGCTGTTGTTTTTGGGATTTTGCAGAAGAGCAATATTTTTGGTGCAGGAAATAAAAGCATTAATGCTGTTGTTGCACTTGTTCTTGGATTATTGATTACGAGCCAGTTTGAGGTTGTGCAGAGCCTGACAAGCTTTCTTCCCAGGATGAGCATGTTTATTATTGTTGCGATGATGGTGCTGATATTTATTGCTTTGTTTGCCGGGGATTTAAGCGGGGGATTTGGAGGAATAATGCTGTTTGTTATTGCGATTATTGCTTTATTAGGAACTTACTGGGCTTTAGGACCTGTGATGGGATTTGAGGTTCCTTATTGGTTAGAGGAGAACTGGACAACTATTGCGATAATTATCATTGTTATTGTGGTTATTGTGGCTGTTGTTAAGGGCGGGGGAAGCGATGGTGCAGGGATTGATGTTTGGGATAATAGAGCAGATAAATGGATGGGTAAAAAACCAGCAGCAAAATCAGCAGCAGCTGCTAAGAAGAAAGAGGGGGAAGACTAATGGCAACCTTACTTGATACAAGCTTACTGAATTTCTTGCTGCCCATGGCGTCATTTTTATTTGTGATGTTTATTGTTTATGCTGTGATGGACAAGTTCAAGCTTGTTGGGGGAAATAAAGGGCTGCATTGGGCTGTTGCTTTCTGCATTGCTTTTATATTTTTATTCTCCTCTGATGCTGTTAAATTTATCAATTTGCTTACTCCATGGTTTATTTTACTGATTGTGTTTGGGCTGTTTATTGTGGGCTTTTTTATGTTCCTTGGAGTGGGGGAGAAGGACATTACTTCTGCTGTTAAAGACCCAAAAGTGTATTGGGGGGTGATTGGACTTAGCTTGCTTGTATTTTTTATTGCGCTTGGAAATGTGTTTGGAGATGCGCTTGGGGGGAAGAAGGCAGATTCTACTGAGGGAGGAGCAGGAACGATTCAGGGAGGAGAGCCTGTTAGCGAGGGGATAAGATCTGTTGTGCATCCAAGAGTGTTGGGAGCTTTGTTCTTGCTGATAATTGCTGCTTTTGCAATAAGACTAATATCTGAGCCGTCGTTTACGAAGTGAGCTTTTTTTCTTTGTAAGAGCCTTTTTAGAAAAAAGCCTCGGGAAAAAACAAGGAAAAAAACACGGAAAATAAAGAAACAGGGTGGAAAAGAAAAGCGGAGAGGCAGATTACATCTTTAGAACCCTAATTTTTTACCAGGATCCTCCGGGGTTGGTGATTAGTAGGTAGGTGAAACCTAAGATTAGGATTAAAATGTAAATTATCGGTAGGGCTAAAGAAATTATGCCTAAGATTAATCCATACCAGAAAGATTTGTTTTTTTTCTTCCTTTGTGTGATTGAGAGGATAATTGCGAATATCCCTAATAGGGGTCCAAGCCATAAACCATTTAATAAGAGGCTTTCTAAATCATATTTCAAAAAATAGAAATACCACAATTTATGATATTGAAAAAGCAAACCTTCTATGAGAAAAGAGATAAATGGTGATAATGAAAAAAGGAAGGCAATTATGCCCATTATTAAAGAAGACTTAGATTCCCTTTTTTTGCTCATTTTATTATTTTATTATTTTTTTATATAATAAACCGATAACTGCGCCGATTGCGAAAGCAAGGATGCCCCAAGTTAAAAGAAGAGTGAGAAAGGCTGATATAAATGCAACAATACCTGGGAGGAGATCGATTAGGCTGGCTGAACCGCTTATGAAATTTAAAGGATTCAGGAGAACTAATGAAAATACAGCCCATAATACTGCGGCTATAACTCCACCTTTTAACCAATAAGGAAACTTTTTTGGTTTGGCTTTATTTAGCTTTTTCATACCTTTATTTCTTTAACCTGTCTGTGATTCTCTGAAGCTCTTTGATGTTGGTTGTTAATGGGTCTATGATTTTTTCAAACACTTTTTCAAGAGCTTTCATCTCGCTGTTGATGTTGGAGATGTTATCGTTGTATTCTGACACTTTTCCCAGGACTGCTTTCTGGAGCTGGGTGAACCTGTCCTGGGTTCTTAGAAGCTCCTGCTTTAGTGAGAGCAAATCGCGATTAGTGCGCTCTTTCCAGATGCCTAGGTCCCCAAACTTTTCAATAATGTTCTGCCATTTTTCATCAACAACTGATTCAACGAGCTCCTGAATAGTGTCTGAAGAGAGCTGAGGCTGATACTGCTGTGGGTTAAACGGGATGTTTTGAGAGAATTGCTGGGGAGAGGGAGCTTCGTCAATTAACTCTTCTGAAGAAGGCTCGTTTGCTGTTGATTGCTGCCTGGGTTTTTTAACTGATTCTTCTGGAGAATACTGCTCAAGCTGGTCAAGAATATTTGCAATTTCTTCTGGATTACTTGTTTTTGGCTTTGGAGGAGCTTCTATGCTTAACACCTCTTTTTTCTTGGATTATTCTGAGCACATCCTGCTCGGTGGTGAAATGCAGGGGGTTCCAGAGGTTAATATACTTTTCTAGAGTTTTTACCTGGTCCTTTTTTGCGAACTGAGCCATGTCCTGGAGAAGATTATTGGCAAGAGTCTTTAATTCTGAGATTTCTGACCTGACTTCCTTTAATTCACTGGCAAGGATATTAAGCTCCTGGGTGAGCTTTTTATGAGACTCAATTAAGCCCTGGTTGAGAATGATTAACCTGTCACGCATCATGCTGTTGTCTGATTCAAGAATGCGGATACGCTCATTTGGATTGATTGCGAGCTGGTTCATTACTATTGATAAACAAACTTAGTATAAAAGATTTATGCTTTAAGCCTTTTCTTTTGTAAAAGAAAAGCCTTATGGGAAAAGAAAACAGAGTGTAAAAAGAAAGCCTTATGGGAAAAGAAAACAGAGTGTAAAAAGAAAAACCTTCACGAAAAAAAGGAAGAAATGGATGCCCAGAAGGTTTTTATAGATGTGGATACTTTTTAAACCAATGGAGAAAAAAGAGGCTAAAGGGATTTCTATAGCTAATGAAGGGGGAACTAATGTATTGTATTTTAACCTTGCTGAGGGGGGATATGTGCCAAGCCTGGAAACAAGCGGAAGCACTATGGGCGGGGTGATTGATGTGCTGCTTGAAAACCCTGGTGTTGGGAGGATTGTGTTTATGCACAGGAGGAATTATATTTATAATGAAGAGCAGACAGAGATACTGCAGGAGATTGCAAAGCTTTATGGGTATCTTGTTAACCAGAAAAAAATACTTGGGTTGGAGATGATTGAGTTTCCTGGTGCTTACCAGGAGCTTTGTGGATTATGGAAGATTAAGCTGCAGAGCCTGGTTTTTAATGGGTTAAAAAGCGACCCTATTGGAATGTATGTTGAACTGCACAGGGAGATAAGAAAAGAGAAGATAAAGATTAAAAGTTCTGGGGATTTTCAGGAGGTGAATATAAGGACAAAATACCTGGAGATTCTGCAGTATGTGTTTAATATGCTTGAAAGCACTGCTTTGATTCAGAGAGTAAAAGAGCATACTTCAGGGTATAGTGTGGGAAGCAGGGAGCTGTATTCGCGGGTTTTCAGGCCAGTGATAACCCCGGATTTTATGTTTACAAGACTGATGGCACAGATGCCTTTGGATGGGGAGATTGTTGACAGCTATACTCTTGGGGAAGAGGGAGAGGTTAATATTTTCAAGCTAAAGGGCGAGGTGAAGATGCTGTATCATTTAACACCTATGGAGTTTACACTGCCAGAGGAGAAGTATGAGATACTTGACATGGCTAGGGAGACGCTTGCAAAGCATAGGCCAAGCAAGGAGGAGTTTTTAGAGCCTGACAGGATAAGGAAGACTTTTTTTAATATTGGAAAGGGGCTGATAAATGAGCTTGCTGAGCATAGAGGGGTGAAACTAAGCTATACTGAACTTGAGGGGCTTGCCAAAATATTGGTGAGGTATACTATTGGATTTGGGCTGATTGAGGTGCTGTTAAAAGACAAGAAGATACAAGACATAAATGTTAATGGGCCTATTGGTGAAAGCTGCTTGTTTATTGTGCACCAAGAGCATGATGAATGCAGCACGAATATTGTGCCTAACCAGGAGGAGGGAGAGGGGTGGGCTACAAAATTCAGGATATTAAGCGGGAGGCCTTTGGATGAGGCGAATCCGGTGCTGGATACTGAATTATTATTGGGATATGCAAGAGCAAGAGTAAGCATAATGAACAAGCCTTTAAATCCCAGTGGGCTGGCTTTTGCTTTTAGAAGGCACAGGGATAATCCATGGACTTATCCTTTGTTTATTAAAAACAAGATGATTAATCCCCTGGCTGCCGGGTTATTGAGTTTTATGGTAGATGGGAACAGGAGCTTGCTGTTTGCTGGGACAAGAGGATCAGGGAAGACGAGTTTGCTGGGAAGCACGATGGTGGAGGTTATGAAGAAATACAGGCAGCTCATTATAGAGGACACGCAGGAGCTGCCTATTGAAGCGCTAAGAAAGATTGGGTATAATATTCAGGGAATGAAAGTTAGAGGAGCGCTGATGCATGCGAGCAATGAGATGAGTGCTGATGAGGGAATAAGGACAAGCTTAAGGTTTGGGGACAGCTGCCTGATTATTGGGGAGATCCGCTCTTTGGAAGCACGGGCATTATTCGAGGCTATGAGAGTTGGGAGCATGGCTAATGTTGTTGCAGGAACCATACATGGGGCTGACCCGTATAGTGTGTTTGACAGGGTGGTTAATGATTTAAATGTGCCAAGAACAAGCTTTAAGGCTGCGGATGTTATTATTGTTGCGAACCCTGTTAAGAGTGCTGATGGATTGACAAGAGTGAGAAGGGTGCTGAGGATTACTGAGGTGAGGAAACATTGGGAGAATGACCCTTTGAATGAGAAGGGATTTATGGACTTAATGGTGTATGATGCAAAAACAGATGAATTAAAACCTACAGAAGAGCTGCTTAATGGGGAGAGTGAGGTGCTGAAAGCGATTGCTGGAGAGGTTAAAGATTATGTTGGAAACTGGGAAGGGGTGTGGGGGAATATTTTATTAAGGGGAAGAATTAAGAGTATGCTTATAGAATATGCTGACAGGCATAATCTTCCTGAGCTATTGGAAGCAGGGTTTGTTGTAGCGAGCAATGACAGTTTCCACGAGATATGCAATAAAGTAAGAGAGAGAAGTGGCTTTGTGGACAGCAGAAAAGTGATATTTGAGTGGGAAGATTGGCTAAAAAGATATATTAAAAGAAAAATGTGAGGTGAGCGGAATTGGCTAGAAAGAAAAAAGAAGGAAGACTTGGATGGATAGGAAGGCATTTTTGGGATGTGCTTGCCATAGTTGTTTTATGGGAAGTCTTCAAGCTGGTTATTTACTTAATCCTGAATGTGGTTAAATAGGGGTGTAGATGGATAAGGATGAAGAACTTATCTTGAATAAGTATTTTGAAAAGATAGAGGGAGGAACCTTGTTTAATGAGAGGAAGGTATATACTCAGGATTACAGGGAGTTCAGGAAAGAGGCTTTGAGTGGTGCGGTTTCTTTTTATGAGAGTTTATGCCTGCTGGCTGGGAGGGTAATAAAGATTAAGGAGAAAGAGAAGGAAGATGATGAGCTGAGGGAGAGCATTGAGACCTGCCATCTTAGCATTAAGCCTGGTGATGCACGGGGCTTTGGGATTGTTATTGCGGGCTTGATTATTCTGCTTCTTGTTGCGATTAGCGGGATTGTGTTTTTTTCTGGAGAGGTTGATGAGGTGTATTTGCTGATGCCTTTAGCGCTGATATTGATTACCTTGCTTATGATAAAGCCATTGTCAAGGATGCCGGTGTATATTGCCAACAAGTGGAGGCTTAAAGCAAGCAACCAGATGGTGCTTTGTGTGCTGTATATGGTTATGCATATGAGAGATAATGCGAATTTAGAGCATGCGATTAAGTTTGCTTCTGAGCATGTTGGGAACCCGCTTGCTTTAGATTTGAAAAAGATTTTCTGGGATGTTGAGATTGGAAAGTATAGCAATATTAAGGAGAGCCTTGACGGCTATTTGATGCGGTGGAGAGAGCATAACTTAGAGTTTGTTGAAAGCCTGCATTTGATTGAGGGGAGCTTGTATGAAGGGGAGGAGAACAGAAGGATTGCTTTACTTGAGAAGGCTCTGGATGTGATGCTTAATGGGACTTATGACAAGATGATGGGGTATGCACAGGAATTGAAGAATCCTATTACGATGATACACATGCTTGGGGTGATACTGCCTATATTGGGGCTTGTGCTTTTGCCTTTGATTGGGAGCCTGATGGGAGGCTCTGGGCTGGTTAAGATTATTTTATTATTTTTATTGTACAATATTGCCTTGCCTTTGATTGTTTATTTTGCAGGGATGAAGGTCTTGGCAAAAAGGCCTACTGGATATAATGAAAGGAATATGCTTGAGAATAATCCTGGGCTGAAAAAATATGAGAATGTTGTGCTTGGCTTTGGCAGAAGGGAGGTGATTATCCCTGCATGGATTATTTGTTTTTTGATTTTCATCTGCATAAGTGCTTTTGGGGCTGTGCCTTTGGTCATGCATTATGCTGGTGTTGAAGTTAATTTTCTTGGGAGCGGGTTTTTGGATTATAAGACTGCCGGGGGACTGAAATGCGAGTATGGCGGGGGGTGTTATGGGCCTTTTGGGGTTGGGGCTGTGATGTTAAGCTTGTTTTTCCCTTTAGGGGTTGCTGTTGCGCTTGGGGCGTATTATGGGATTAAGTCCGGAAGGTTTGTGAAAATCAGGGAGGAGACTAAAAAACTTGAGAGAGAGTTTTCAGGAGGGCTGTTCCAGCTTGGAAGCAGGGTTGGAGATGGGGTGCCGGTTGAGAGGGCATTTTATGAGGTTGCAAATACTATGGAAGGGAGCGCGGCTGGCGGGTTTTTCAGAATGGTCAGCACGAATATTATGGAGGCTGGAAGAAGCCTGAAAGAGGGATTATTTGGGGATGATGGAGCGATGAAATATTATCCAAGCAGCCTGATTGAGAGCAGCATGAAGGTTTTATTGCAGGCTGCCAAGAAAAGCCCGGATGTTGTGGCAAGAGCAATGATGAGCATTTCTGTGTATATGAAAAACATTCACCAGGTTAATGAGAGATTAAAGGACTTGTTAAGTGAGATAATAAGCAGCATGAAAAGCCAGATTAGTTTTTTGACTCCAGTTATTGCAGGGATTGTTGTGGGGATTTCTGCAATGATTGTTACTATATTAAGCAGGCTGACAAGCGTGTTTACTGAGACTAATGCTGGTGATGGATTTGGGGGAGGATTAGAAGGGATGCTTAATTTATTTGAGATTGTAAATATTATTCCAAGCTATTACTTACAGCTGGTTATAGGGCTGTATGTTATTGAGATTGCTATTGTGCTGACTATTTTGGCTAATGGGATTGAGAATGGGGAGGATAAGATAAGTGAGAGAGCTGGCTTAAGCAAGAACTTATATATGACAGGGATATTATACTTTTTGATTTCAGTCGTGGTTACATTTATATTTGGGTTATTTGCAAACACGGTTAACCTGACTGGAGGATAAAATGAAAAGAGGGATGAGTGACTTTCAAGTATTGCTGGTTGTAATCATGATGCTGGTGTTTACTTTAATAATTTATTTTATAATTAAAGGAGGGCTGGATAATATATTAAAATGAGCTTTTTTTCTTTGTAAAGAAAAAAACCTCGGAAAATAAAGAAATAGGATGTAAAAAATGGAGAAGATTGGAAAAAGAGGGATGGAAGCCTGGGTGCTGGCTGGATTATTAATTGCCTTAGTTGTTGCTTTTGTGCTGATTGTTTTTACCGGGGGCTTTGCTGTGTGGATTGGGGAGCAGCAGGCACAATCAAGCTGCCAAACATGGGTGGATACGCAGTCAAGCAGGCTGGGGACACCGGTTTTTGGCATTAAAGTTATTGACTATACCAGCCCGTGCCAGACTGTTGTTGAGAGTATTAAGGTTGATACGCAGGAAGAATTAGACAGAGCGATTGCTGATAGGCAGCTAGGGTGTTTAGCGAGTTACAGATTTGGGAAAGAGAACTTTTATAGCGAGTATAAGCTTTCCTGGTCAAAGACCTACTGCAGATTTTGTAATGAAATGTATATTGATAAAGAGAGTAAGGTAAAACAGATTGACTGGGAAGCATACCAGATATTTATTAATACCCAGAAACCAAAATATAGCACTAAAACTTATGCTGAGCTGTTTACTGATACTGAGGATGCTAGTTTAGATTTTGGGGGTATTGATAAAACTGATATTGATTATGGGAAACCATTATACATTGCTTTTATGGTTGATGACTCAACAACATGGGGAGAGAAAATTGCTGTTTTTGGAGAAGCTGCGTTGGGGATTAAACTTTACCAATCTTATAAAGATGTAAAGGCTGCTGGAGGGGTTGTGAAGGGAATAAAAGTTGTTGTGAAAGATTTAGCTTTTATAAAAAGAAGCAAGAGCATAGGACCAATACCAGGGATAGTGACGGAACCAAGGAGTTATGGCAGCGCTTTTGGAGGAGTTGTGAAAAGCCTGAAAGGGAACTTGTATGTAACACTTATAACCTCTACTGCGGTTGCTGCCACTTACTCTGCTTTTAAACCTGGTGTTGGGCTGATGACTGGGGAGCAGGTTTTGGAGAATAGTGATTGTGATATGGGGGTTGCTTATATGAATCCTGTGATTAAAGACAAGGAAGTAGAGAGCAAGCTGGCTGAATATAGGAAGGAGAAGAGTGAGGAGAAGGAGAAGAGCCTTTCTTAGAAAGAAAGCCTTCAGGGAAAGAAAAACAGGGTG
>DATDYH010000170.1:0-4063 GCA_035289045.1 Candidatus Nanoarchaeia archaeon | reverse complement strand
TATGCTGGAAAACTCATGGGCCTGCCTATGTTGATGATTACTTTTGGAAGCTTTCTTGGCAGAAGCTTGCCTGGGGGAAAACAGCCATGATTGTTGATGATTGCTATTGGGATTACTGGAGCATTGGACCGCAATGAGATTCTTGCCACGCCTGTATGGCCTTTAAGGATTGCTTTGCCCCCTTCTGTTGTGCCTTCTGGAAACATGCAAAAAAGATTGCCATGCTTTACTAGTTCAGATGCCTGGTCAATTACTGGCTGGGACTTGCCTTTTCTTCTTTCAATATAAAGAATGTATTTTTTAACCCTGCTAAGGACTACGCTGATTCTGTCATGCTTTAAATTGTGCTTTGCCATGAAATAGAGCTTTCTTCTGGTAATCATGGAGAGGAATACAGGGTCAGAGTCATCTGAATGATTGGCAGCGAGAATACCACCTGTTGCCGGGATATTGTGCCTGCCAATTATTTTTACCCTGAACAAGGCTCTTGTTAAGGGGATTATGGTGTATCTTATCAGGGTATATAGCATTTTTTTGGTTTTAGAATGATGGTAGCTTAAATAGTTTACTGATTATTTTTTAATCTCCTGGATTAAGGCTGCTAACTTTTTTCCATCTATTTTTCCCCTGTACTTTTGCATAATTAGCCCCATTAAGGCGTTTGTTGATAACTCTTTATTTTTGTGAATTACTTCCCTGATTTCATGCCCTATTGAATCAAGAGGGACTGGCTTGTAGTTTTCAAGATTAACAGAGCCTGTTGTTATTATCTCTTTCAGGATTTCAAGTATTGATTCCTTGCTGATTAATCCTTTGCTTAAAGAGCTTAATAGCATATTAAAATGCTCTGGCTTAAGATGTTCTGGATTAAGATTAAACCTTGCTTTTAGCTCTTTTGGAAGCTCTACTAAGATAAATGCTATGGTTTCTGGAGGGAGCTTTGGATACTGGGAGATGTAATGCTCAATTGGGAGCTTGTGCTTTACTATTTCCTGGGCTATCTGGGGCTGGAGGTTATATTCTTCTTCCAGCTGGAGTGCAAAGTCTGTTATTAATTTTGGGAGCTTGATTGAAGATAATAACTGCCTGGTGATTGGGATTACAGGGATGTCTGTTTCAGGGTACATTCTTGAGGAAGAGGGCATGGGCCTCAGGAATGTTGATGAAAAATCATCCTGTATTTTTCTTACTTCTTTTCTCTTTGGCGGGGTTTTTAACTGCCGCTGGAGTTCTTTGTCAATTGTTTTTGGTATTGACCTTAGGTCCTGGAAGCCTTTTAATTCTGTTCTTGGATAATTGTTAATTGAGAGGTTAATATCCTGCCTTATTGTGCCTAGGCCTCTTTTTACTTTTTCAGTTGAGCGCAGAATCATGCCTAGTTTAGATGCAACCTCTTTTGCATGCTCGGGGTCTTTTATATCCGGGGCCGTGGCTATTTCTATCAGGGGAATGCCTAGCCTGTCCAGCCTATAAGTAATTGAGTTTTCTGTTGCACTTATTTTTTTTGCTGCTTCTTCTTCCAGGCAGATTGATTGAATTCCTACTACTCCTTTTGATGTTTCAATTGCGCCGTTAACTGCTATTAATGCTGTTCTCTGGAAACCTGAGACATTACTGCCATCAATGACTGTTTTCCTCATGACCTGGATTTCATCTATTATCTCTGCTCTTAATAATAAAGCAATTTCCAATGCTGTGGTTAATGCATGCTGGTTGATTGGATGGGGAGGCTCTTCGTCCAGTTCTACAAGGCAGTTGCAGTCTTTGTAAGCTTCATAGATGAACAGCTTGTTTTTTTCCTGCTCATATTCTGCAGCTATGTCTATCTTGCCTAGTTCTCCTGCTGTTGCATGAAGCTTTCTTTTGATGATAAAATCCCGGGCTTCTTTTTTATTTGTGATGCCTGGGCATTTGCAGAATAACTTATTTCCTTCAATTTGCTGGTGGATTTCAATGCCGCACTTGAAGTTGAGAGATTTGTAATCAAGCATTTACTTTGCCACCTTTTTTATTTCTTTTATGAATTCTTCCGCATCTTTTCCAAGCTCTTCTGTAACAGATGCGTATACGAGCTCATCATTAACCCGGGCATACTCATGGGAAATAATGTTTCGCATGCCTTTGGCATCCTGCAGGCGCTTTGCAAGATGCTGATTAATTACTTTATTTTCTTCAAGAACTGAAAAAGCATCGCTGTCATCCTGAGGGACTCGCCATTTTTTTAACTTTATTGTTAAAAATGCTATATCTGTTATTGCCTGCACTGTTTTTTCAAAATAATGCTCACATGCAGCTTTTTTTATAGTATCTGATTTATAATCTTCCAGAGTTGAAGGTGTGAAACTAGATAGCTGATTAAGAACTTCCTTGATTTCCCCTATTTTTTCTAAGATTCTGCTCATTTTTTCTCCAAAAAAATTCTTTTCATGCGTATGAAATAATCATCTTCTTTAAGGTACTGAATAGAGAAATCTACATTATTATAATCTTTTTGCTTGTAAAGCACCTTATGATTTTTTGCGATTTCCCTTTTGATTTTTTGCGGGAGAGTATTAAAGACCTGAATGTCCAGTTTTTCAGGGAGTTGGCCTGAGACTCTGATTCTAAACTCTGTTGCTTCCCTTAATGTTGGCTGGTTTTTGAAAACAGCACAAATATCAATATCTGAACGGAAAATCTGAGTATTGTCTGCAAATGAACCAAAAAGAAGGATTGCTTTGATATTGTCTTTTTCTTTATCCTGCAGCATTATTTCTATAGCTTTTTGCATTAACCTTTTATTTTCCTGATTTTTTGCGAGGTTAAATTCTTCTTTGAAATTAGAAAGTTCTTCTATGCAGGCGAATTTTGGCTTAATGTCACGGGATAATCTGTTCTGCTCTGATTGTGTTAATGGCATACCTTTGAGCTGTCTCTGTATGATTTCTAGCTCTTTTTTTCCAAATAGCCTTCTTACTTCTTGTTCTGAACGGATGAATGTTGATAGTCCCATTTTTAACCTCTATTGTGGTTATTATAACCTAAATAATGGTTATATTTAAATCTTTTCTTTTATCTTTTATTCCATATGGAGTAAAAATACTGCCTGAATTTATCTGCTATGGCTTTTGAAGTTATGAGGATTGCTATTGGGTTATTGCTCCATGAGATGAATAATAGCCTGTCTTTGTAAATGTCTATGTTTCCAGGGGTTGGAAAATCAACATATTTCATACTAAAACTGGTTTTTTTGATAAATGCTGATGCTTTGTATGCTTTGTTTGCTATGCCCTTTGCATGATATTTCTTAAATAAAGGATAGAGCCTTGCATATACTTTGTCGATTGCTTTATAATCGGGCTCTGCTATGTAAAAGAAAAGCCACTCTTCTTTTGGGAGAGTAAGCATGCTTTCATAAGCTGTTCTTATACCTTTAAAGCCTATGAAGATTTCTGCTTCCTGCCTTGATGCTGGATTTTGGAGGGATTCAAGTTCTGGGATAAGCTTTGATAATGATGCTTTCTGCTTCCGGAGTTCTTCTTCTTTCTTTTCTATGTACTCATTTAACCTTTGAGGCTGGACTGGCTGGTAATGGTGGGTTTTTTCTTTTAAAATAAAAGAAACTAAGCCTTTTTCAATTAACCTGTTTAAGATTTCATAAATATTGGAATAAGCTACTCCTGATGCTTTTACTATTAAGCCTGCTGTTGATGAGCCTAGCTTTAATAAAGAGAGATAGACTTTTGCTTCTCCGGCTGTTAATCCCAGCTTGATTAATTGTTCTTTTTGCATAAAGATGATTGCTCTTCCAGTTTTATAAACCTTGCTATTATACACCCTGAACAGGGGTGGGAGGTTATAAAAAGGCAGTTTATACAATATTTTTAATAAATAAAACAGGAGGAAAAATGCCACCAAGCGGATTTAGCCAAAAAGCAATTAATGGATTATTGATGTTTGTAGGGTCTTGTTATGAGGATTTGCTTAAAGAGATTAAAGAAGGAAAGAAAACTGAAGGGCAGGCAATCCAGGAAGAACTGGAAAACATCAAGGATTATTTGAGTAACTTCAAGTTGTAAGGGTG
>DATDYH010000169.1:0-2132 GCA_035289045.1 Candidatus Nanoarchaeia archaeon | reverse complement strand
CTTTGCCGGTTATTTCTGAAAGCCTGAAGCCTTCTCCTCCGGACCTGTTGATTGGGCAGTATTTGATGCACTCTCTTGAGCATTTATTCGGGAAGCACTTGTCTTTGCTGATAATGGCTGTTACTTTTCTTGGCATGATGGGTGCTAAGAATTGTAGTTAATAAGTGTTTCTTATAGCAGGGTTAAGAATTCTTCTCTTGTTAGCTTTGCCTGCCTGATAATTTCAAGCAATGTTCCTTTATCTATTTCTTTATGGTTGGGAACTACAACTGCAATCTCTTTTCCTTCAAACACTTTCTTTAAGATTATATGACTCCCTTTTTGCCTCGCTGGGAGAAAACCAGACTTAGAAAGGGCTTTTATTACTTCTTTGCCTGATAGCCTGGGCAATTTTTTCATGAGTTTTAACCTCAAATTGGGTTATTAAAGGATTAATTGTAGAGACATCTTTTGGAATACCCATCTCTTCAATATAAAGCTCTGAGGCTTCTTTTAGGTTTGCTAATGCTTCTTCAATTGTATAGCCTTGGCTAACCACATCCAGTTCAGGGCATAATGCAACAAACTGCTTTTCTCCCTTTTTTATTATTGCTGTAAGAGATGCCATATTAAATTTATGTTTATCTGTTTTAAAAAGATTTCTATATATAATTTTTTAACCCTTCAATGTTCCTGAGCTTTGTTTCCTTAAATAGGAAATTCCTGAATGAGTTGTTAATTTTTACTCCTGACCTTTGGAGACCTGAGCTTAACTTGCCATAAAGTTTTTTTCCTTCTTTGTCTAAGTCTGTGAGGATTATGCAGGCTTTTTCTTTTTCAGCGATTTCTTCTATTATTTCCGGGATTGAATGTTTGCTTAGCTCTTTGATGTTTTTTATGCCAAACTGGCTTAATGCTTGCTTGTCTTTTTTGCCTTCAACTATGATTAATGTGTTGGAGGCTTTCAGTTTAGCTATAGAAGAGTTTAATTCCTGCAGAAGCTCATTATTGATGCAATGTTGCATGCTTTTTATAGTAATATGGGGTTAATATGCCTTTTGGATTAGTTTCCAATGTAGATAACATCTTTAAAGCTTTTAAAATCGTCATCTCCGGTTAGAATTTGTGCATGATTTTCTTCAGCAGTTGCTTTGACAATTGCATCAGCAAGGCCCATTTTTAAGGTGTGTTTTATCTTTGCTGCTTTTAATGCCAGAGATGTTTCTAAGGGGATTATGAATGAAGATTGGATAATCCCATCTATCAGGATGTCTGCTTCTTTTGGCTTGTTCTCCAGAAGGAATTTGTAGATTTCTGCGAGATTGATTGATGCGATGATAACCTGGTTTTTTCCTTCAATAATCTCCTGTGCTTTTTTTCCTGGGGGTGAGCCTTTTAAATACTCAATCCATGCCCAGGAGTCAACTAAAACGATCAAGCTCTTCCCTCCTGAACTCTTTTTTTACTCCTTTTAATGCACCAAAAAGAGACTGCTTTGGCTTTTTGGCTGCTATTAAGATTTCCCGGATTATTGAGTCAAAAGAGCCAGCATCCCTCTCCTGCTTTACTTCCTGCAAGAGCTTCAGGGTTTCTCTTCTAACAGCTATTGTTGTGGTTTCCATGTTAATCTATAACTTATATTGCTATAAGTTATATTTAAACCCTGTCATTTTAATCAAGCTGGCCTTTTGGAAAGCTTTTAATTGAGGTTTATGATAGTACTATTATGGTAAGGTGTGAATTATGTAAAAAAACAATAGATGAGACTTTTCTGGGGAAGCTTATTGGAACTTATATGATGGAAGGGAGGAAGAAGAAGGCTGTGTGCAGGGACTGCCAGAAGAGTAATGCCCCTGAAAAGATTAGGGAGAAGCTGGAATAGACTTAGTGCCCCAGTGGCTTAATCTGGTAGAGTATCGCTTTCGTAAAGCGAGGGTTGCAGGTTCAAATCCTGCCTGGGGCTGTTTAATCTCTAGCAGACTTTTTCCTTAACAACTATGCCAATTATATTCTTTTTTGTTATGGGGTCCTGGGCCAATTTAACCCGATAATCTTCTGTAGCTGTTTTTACCACAATGTATTTTCCTGGCAGCTCATTTTTAATTGCTGACAAGAAATCTTCTTTTGTTTTGATTGGATTGTTGTTGATGTCA
>DATDYH010000168.1:0-4609 GCA_035289045.1 Candidatus Nanoarchaeia archaeon | reverse complement strand
TCAATTATGCCCATATGGCTGGGAGGATGGTTGATTATTAAAATATTATGATAATGGTGAGAGCTGTTGAGACCATAGACAAGGGGCAAAAATTAGCTGATTAATTAGTTTTTTAAGCTTTTTGGGGTTATTGGGATTATGGAAGAGTTTGAGCATTTTATCTCGGAAGGGAAATTGATTGATGGGGTATTTAGAGATAGAGAGGAGGCTTTTGGCCTGACTATTGATGGACCGGATTCTTTAGACCTGGATGATGCTATCTGGCTTGAGCGTAGGGATGATGGGTCTATTGTTCATGTTTCTATTGCAGATGTGGGAGGGATTGTAAAAAAAGAATCTTCAGCTGATGAGAAGGCATTTAAGAGAAGTTTTACCCGCTATTATGAAAATGGAAATAACCCTATGTTGCCAAGAAAATTATCTGAAGACCTTTTGAGTTTACGCGAAGGAGAAAGAAGACCTACTATTACTTTTTCAATTCCGGTTAGTGACAGACTGGAGATAGGAACACCTTCTATTAAAAGAACATGTATTCAAAGCAAAAGAAAGTTGAGTTATCAGGGATTTGAGGATTTAATGAAGGACCAGAGTTTTGAGCATGTTGGGATGTTACAAGAGGCTTCTTTATTGGCATGGAAGCTATTGCAGCTTAGAAGAGTTAAAGGTGCATTAGCTTTTTTTGACCTTAGTTATGGACTCGCAACTTCAGAAGAAGGAGCTTTAAGAAAACTTGATCCTGATGAGGCATGTAATGCTTATTTGTTAATCCAAGAGTTTATGATTCTTGCTAATCAGAGCATTGCTTTGTATCTTGCAGACCAGGGGGTGCCAATTCTTTACCGAAACCATATTGCAAGAGCAATTGCACCAGAGAGGGAGGTTCTCTTGAATGATTTAGAGGTTATCCTGATGGAAGCTGAATCAAGACGCGCAGGAACATTTCAGAAAAAAATGAGCTTGGTGCTTGAAAGGGCTTTTTGTAGCCCTACTATTGCAGGCCATTATGCATTGAACCTTCCTGTTTATGCACATTTTACTTCACCAATCAGAAGATATGCTGATTTGGTTAATCATCGCCAGCTTGTTGCTTTTCTCATGGGAGAAGAAAGACCGTATACAGCTGACCAGCTCTTTGAGATATCGAAACATCTTAATGCTGTTGAGGGTAAAATCAAGGATAGAAAAAAAATTGGGTTTATTATAGAGCGGGAGGCTGATACCAGGAGAACTATCCAGGAAAATGCTTTTAGAGATTTGGATGATGGGAGGTTTTATGAAGTTCTTAAGTTTGCTGCAAAAGAAAAAAAGTTTGTCCCTCAGCTGGAAGAAGAGATTGACTTAAGATTGAGCCAAGACAGAATAGAAGCTCGTGATTTTCATTTACTTCTTTTGGGGACTCCTAAGGAGAGTTTACTGGAGATTAAACAAAGGATTATGGATTACTTAGTTTTGAATCCAAGTGAAGCTGCAGCTATTCTAATGATTGCTCATCAAAGTTTAGGATATAGCAGGCCAGTTTATAATTCTACTGAGGAATGGGATGATGGGAGCTATTTTAAGTCTAATGTGGAGATAAGCTTCTCAGGAAAGACATATACTTCAGGTGTATCTAGGTCTGTTAATAAAAAATTATCTGAACAGCTTGCAGCTGTTAGCTTACTCTCTAGAATTACTGGCATTGATGTAAGCTTGGTTAATGAACTTCATAAGGGGGGAGGAGGTGAACCTGAGATAAATGGGGAGAGAGGTAATTTAGAAGGGAGGGTTCTTACTGGGAATTACAAGGGAATTTTACAAGAGGCCTGTAATAAAAATAGATGGAGAAATCCTGTTTATTCCCTTGCTGTTAGTGGCGAGTCTCACCGACCTGAGTTTCGGGTTATTGCAGAAATAGAATGTAATGGAAAATCCTATCAATCAGATCCCGGTGTTGGTCCTAGCAGGAAATATGCTGAACAGCTTGCTGCAGCTAACCTGCTTCAGAAGCTAGGGGAATCTGAACATCTTCAACAAGATCCTCCTGAAGTTCTTGTTTATGGTGGGGATTATGTTAGTGCTTTAAATACTCTGATTCAGAGAAGACATACAGGTCGTCCTACTTATCTGATTTATGAAAAAAAGGGTGAAACTCCTGAATTTGATTGTGATTGTTCTCTTAGGATTTCTGGAGAGGAAAGGAAATATACTGGGTGGGGGGGTGATAGAAAAACTGCACGACAAGAGGCATCTAGATTAGCTTTTGAGGATTTATCACAAATGATGGCTGGAAGTAGTTTTAAGGAGACTTAAGATAGAACTAATAAGTAAACTATATAAACTTAGAAAAAGATAAAGTGATCATGAGTTTTAAGCAGGTTTTTAATGATGTTGACAGAATAAGGCATATCACTTTTGTATTGTTCAAATATGAGCTTGGCTTCCTGATTGATAAGCTCGGGTTTAAGGAGCATCTTACTTTTGGAGAGAGGTTTCACAGGAAAGCTTTTCAGCAATCAGCAGTTCTTGAGCCTGTTAAATTAAGAAGGCTGCTTGAGGAATTGGGGGGAGCTTTTGTCAAGCTAGGGCAATTGCTCAGCTTAAGGCCTGACTTGATTCCAAAGGAATATTCTGAGGAGCTTTGCAAGCTGCAGGATGAGATGGAAGGGTTTGATTTTGCTTTTGTTAAAGAGGTTATTGAGAAAGAGTACGGGAAGAAGCTCAATGAGGTGTTTATGAAGTTTGAAAGCAAGCCTGTTGCTGCTGCTTCTATCGGGCAGGTGCATAAGGGGTGGCTGAAGAATGGGGTTAAGGTTGCTGTTAAGGTAAAAAGGCCGCATATTGAAAAAGTGTTTGCTGCTGACATTGATATTTTAAAAAGAATTGGGAGAATAGTAACAGGGTATTATCCTGAGCTTAAAGATTATGATATTAATGGGATTATAAAAGAGTTTGAGAGATATACCCAGGATGAGCTGGATTACAATACTGAAGGGAGGAATATTGAATTATTCTACAGGGCTTTTATGAATGATAAGCATGTTAAGATTCCAAAAGTGTATAATGAGCTGACTACTAAGAATGTTTTGGTTATGGAGTATGTTGATGGGGTGAAGCTCAGCGAGGCTAAGGGGAGCGATTATGACAAGAAAATAGTGGTTAGGAATTTCATGGATGGGATGATTAAGCAGATTCTGGAATATGGGGTGTTTCATGCTGACCCTCACCCAGGGAATTTATTGATATTAAAAGAGAATAACATAGCTTTCCTGGATTTTGGGATTATAGGTAGGATAAGCTCTGATTTGAGAGAGAAGGTTGAGAATGTGTTTATTGCTTTAGCTTATGGCGACAGAAATAAGCTTGCAAATGGTTTTGTTGAGATTGGGTTTATAGAGAAGGATGTTGATGTTGAAAGGCTTAAAGAAGATTTGAGCCTGGACCTTGGGAGATTTTATGATGTGGCTTTAAAAGAGATTGACATGAAGAGCTTTGTTTACAGCGTGCTTGGGCTTGCCAGAAAATACAGGATGAGGTTTCCTGCTAATTTTGTCCTGCTGATGAAGGCCATGGCTACTGCTGAGGGAATGTGCAAGAAAATAGACCCTGAATTTAAATACATAGAAGCGTGGAAAACAAATGCAAAAAAGCTTGAAAGCAAGAGGATGAGCTTTGGGTACACTTTTAATAACCTTAAAAATAATACTTATTATTTCAAAAAACTCTTTGATGATGTTCCTGGAAACATTAGAAAACTATTAATAGGGCGAGAGCATCTCAAAGTGGATATAAATGAGGTGGATATTAAAAAGTTCACCTATAGCGTTGATAATGCAATAACAAGAGTTGCTTTAGGAGTGATAATTGCTGGATTAATTATAAGTTCAGCTTTTATTGCTGCTTTTAGCACAAAGAGTAATGTAATTGGAGTTCCGGTATTAGCAGTCGTGTATCTTGGAATAGCAATTGTGCTTGGGATAATACTGGTTAACTCTGTTAAAAGGGAAAAAGGAGGGATTTAAATGGGATTAATAAGAAGAGGGCTTGCCAGGCTTGGCTTGGTGAAGCTTGAGAGAAGGAGAATCAAGAGGCTTGCAAAAGTTGAAGGGAGAAGAGTTGAGCGAGCAATAAGAAAAGAGGCTGACAGGGAATTAAGAAGGGCCTTAACTGCTTCTAAACGAGAATTGAGCAGGATTAAAAGAGAGGTTAAAAGAGGAAGAAGCTCAGGAACAAGAAGCAGGTCTAGAAGAAGGCGATAAGCCTTTCTCTTATTTTTTTATTCTTTTTTATTCTTCATCAAGAGATTTTATAATAAATAATTTTTTTGGTTTTATAATTCCTTCAATAGTCGCCTTTTCTTCTTCAGTAACAATTGTTTCATCAAAACTTTTTGCTGTTAAACCTGAAACATAGCTAAGGTTTTTTACACCTCTAAGGTCTGCTTTATGAAGGTTTGCTTCCCAAAGGTCTGCCCCCCCGAGTTTTGCTCCCCCGAGGTTTGTCCCCATAAGTTTTGCTTTACCCAAGATTGCTCCCTCAAGGTTTGATTTATGGAGGGTTGCTCCTCTAAGGTCTGTCCTGTAAAGGTTTGCTCTCTCAAGATTTGCTCCACTAAAATTTGCTTCTTTAAGGT
>DATDYH010000167.1:0-8802 GCA_035289045.1 Candidatus Nanoarchaeia archaeon | reverse complement strand
TTGCTGAGGGATGGTGGAGTGAAGGCCATGATGATGGGTTTCTAGATAGATTTTATGGGTGGGTGACAAAAGAGGGGTTTGATTCTGAGAACTTGGAATGGAAAACATTAAGTCCAGAGGATAGGTACGCAATAACCCTGCTTTTTCAGCAAGAAGCAAAAAAAGCAAGAGAAGAGATGGGGATTAGAGATTAACCTTGTTTTTGTTCTTTTTGGCATAAGTGACAAAATATTTAAGCTTTGAGGTTCAAGAGAAGATTAACATGAAGGAAAAAAAGATTGCTCCAAAGTTTTCAATAGTAATTGCCTTGGCACCTGACAGAGGTGCTGAGGTCTTGAAGTCTTTGGAGAATGTTGATTATGACAAAAAAAAGATGGAGATCATTATTAAAAAAGGGCTTAATCCTTCTGAAAACAGGAATAATGGGGTTAGGGATGCTAGGGGAGAGATAATTGCTTTTATTGATGATGATGCTGTTGTTGACAAGCATATTTTTACGAATGCTGATGAATTTTTTAATAAACATCCTGAGACAGACATGGTTGGGGGGCCGCAGCTGACTCCTGAAGATGATGGCTTCTTTGCCAAGACTTCTGGACTAGTGCTGCAGAATTATTTTGGAACAAGCGGAATGAGCTATAGGTATAAACAAGGGAAAGAGATGTTAGATGCTGATGAAACTTATTTAACATCTGCGAATTGTTTTATCAAAAGAGAATCTTTTTTAAAAACAACAGGGTTCAGCCCCCTGCTTTTTCCTGGCGAGGACCCTGAGTTTTTTACAAGAATAAAAAAAGAGGGGCTAAGGCTGGCTTATTCTCCTGAACTTGTTGTTTACCACAGAAGGAGGGCTAATTTAAAGGGATTTTTAAGGCAATTTTACAAGTATGGCAAGGTTCGCTGCTTAAAAGAAAGGCTGAATAAGGAAAGAGTAAATTTTATTTTTCTTGCGCCAATGTTTTTTGTTTTTTATATTTTTGCCGGGGGATTGCTGGGATTGATTGTCCATAACCTGTTTTTAATGCCAATTCTTCTCTATCTTTTAATTGACTTTATTGTCAGCTTGTGGGTTGGGCTGAACAATGGAGTTCATCGGATTCCTTTGCTTTTTGTTCTATTTTTTTTATTGCATGTCAGTTATGGGCTGGGAATGATTGGTTATTTTCTAAACAAGGCTTTTAAGGGTAAAAATGAAGCTTGAAGAGACTAAATGTGCTATTTGCGGGAGGGGTGGAAGAGCTTTGTTTAGTGCTAATGACCGGATGAATAGTGGTAAAAGATTTAATGTCTTTAAATGTGATAATTGTGATCTGGTTTATGTTAATCCAAGACCAACTACAGAGGATATTAAAAGTTTCTATCCTGAGGGGTATTATAAAAACGAGTTTCTTCAGCAGGGAGGCCTTGTAAAAAAGCTGGTTCAGTGGGCTGTTGATCGGGAGAAAAGGAATTTTGTTTTAAGCGTTATTAACAAAAAAGATGGTGCGAATCTGCTGGATATTGGGTGTGGGGATGGAAGGTTTCTTAACTCTATCCGGGAGACTGGGTTTATTGTTTATGGGACTGATATTTCTGATGAAGGATTAAGAAATGCGAGAAAGGCTTATGGGCTTAAAAACTTGTTTAAGGGGGAGCTTAAAGATGCCCTGTATGAAGAGGGTGTTTTTGATGCGATTACCTTATGGACCTCATTAGAGCATGTTCATAATCCATTAGACCTGCTTAGAGAAGTAAGTCGAGTATTGAGTAAACAAGGTGCCATTGTCTTATCTGTGCCTAACTCAGCAAGCCTGCAGTTTAGGTTATTCAGAGAGAGATGGTTTCATCTTGATGTTCCAAGGCACCTTTACATTTATTCCCAAAAAAGCATGGGCATGCTTTGTGAAAAATCCGGGCTTAGGGTTTTAAGAGTGTTTAATAACAATCTCCAGTTAAACCCTGCCGGGTGGGTTGGAAGTATTTTTGGTGATAAGAACAAGATGATTAACCTGATATTTCCTTTACTGTCAGCGATATTTTTGCCCATTACTTTGATTGAAGGGCTGGCCTTTAGCGGTGGTTCTCTGACTTTTGTGATTAAAAAGCTATAACTTCCTTGCGATTACAAAAAGGTTGTCTCCAGCCCCAAGAAGAATTGTTATTTTTGAGACCAAATGTGTGATAATCTTTATTGGACCTGGCAACCAGATTGGCGAGTAGTCAAGGCTTAATTGTTTTATCCTGATTATCTCAAAATTATTGCTTGTTAACAATGTTGTTATACTTTTTATTGAGAAGAAGTTAAGATGCTGCCCATAACCCTGGCCATACCATCTTGTTCTTAAGATTCTCGGAATAATCCCATAAATATAAGGGAAGGCTACCATTAGATAACCTTTTGGCTTTAATATCTTGTTTACTGCTTTTGTGAAATCCTGGAGATTATCAATATGCTCAAGAACATGATTCATTGTTACTAAATCATAAGATTCTTCTTTAAATTCATCGACCTCTTTATTGTAAACTTTAAAACCTGCTTTTTGGAGCTGATTTATTAATCCTGGGCTTAGTTCTGTGCCTTCTGAGTCAAGGTTAAGGTTTCTTCCAAGGACAAGAAGGTGGCCTGAGCCGCAGCCTATGTCAAGATGTTTGCCCTGGATTTGGTATGCTTTGATTGATTGTTCAAATGAGATGAAATTCCTGAAATAGTCCTGGTAATCTCTTGAGCTGAAGTCAATTCTTTCTTCCTGGTTCAGGTAGCATTTTGTGATGCCTTTTTTAGCATAAACCTGTGATTTTGTTGATGCTGTATATGGCTGGGGATAAGGCTGGATTAGCTTACAACCCGTGCATTGGTATAAAGGATAGCTTATACTGCCTGCTTTTGATGTTTCATGAAAAAACAGAAGTTTCCTGAATTTTTTATTCCTGCATACCCTGCAATCCATGGTTATTAAAAGATGTAAAGTTTTTTAAGCCTTCTTTATACTCTAAAGCTATGGGCCTGCCCGCATTAAGCATTATTATTTGCACTTATAATGGGAAAAGATTAGTAAAAAGGCTGCTGGACAGCATTAATGAGCAGGATTATGATGGAAAATTGGAGATTATTTGTGTTGATGGTGGAAGCGGTGATGGGACTCTTGAATTATTTAAGAGGTATAATGTTAAGGTTTATCATAACAAAAAAAAATTTCCAGAGGGTGCGGGAATGGGCAAAGCCCAGGGGGTGGAAATTGCTCATGGAGAGTTTGTCTTAATTGTTGACCAGGATAATAAGCTGATTGGGAAGGGGTGTTTGAAGGAACTTATTAAGCCCCTGGTTATTGATAAAGAAATATTCGGATGTGCGTGCAGGCTATTTGTTGATAAGGGGGATAGTGTAACAAACCGCTATCTGAGCTATGTTGGAACAGACCCTTTTGCTTCCAACAGGTCAATAGAGGGAAAGCTGGCTCTTGGAAAGGTAAAGCTGGATGATTGCGGGGATTATTACAGCTATAAGATAAAAAAAGAGGATAATCTATGCACTGGCGGGAATTGCTTTATTTACAGGAGAAAATTCCTTGATAAGATTGGGGGCTATACCCAGGATGTTGATGTGATTGGTGCTTTTGTTAATCTCGGAATAGATAAGATGGCTGTTCCGAAAAATGCCTATACTCACCATCTTGCTGTTTCCGGGTTTAAGGAGTTTCTTGTCAAAAAATGGAGATGGGGCTGGCATTATGCTTTTGAGAACAGGGAAAATAGAACTGCTGGCTGGTATCCTAATGGGTTTAGAGAAACAATAAGATTTGGAGGATATTTATTGTTTAACCTAATCTTTATTCCCAACCTGGTTATCGGTATTAAGAAAACTTTGCAGTATAAAGATGCTGTATGGCTGATGCACCCTGTTGCTGTGTTTTTCAATACAGCTATTTACTGCCTGATTGGTTTTCTAGGATTAGTAAAGAGGTAGTTGTTGTGGTTGTTTCTGGAAGTGCGGTTGTTGTTTCATTTATTGGCTGGGTTGTTGAATTTTTTTCTGATGTTATTTTGGGGTTAGATTTTGGGGTATATTGATAAATCATTAATGCTGGCTGTTGTTCATTAAGCATGTATACCTGCACCGGGGTAAATTCTTCTGGATGCTGTTGTGGATAGGTATAGGTCCATTCAGAATGTTTTTCAAACATTGAAACTACGAAGAATCTTGCATGATTCTTTTCTTGTTCTTTAACAAACTCCTCATATGTTCCTGGCATTCCTCTGGAGTACCTCTCTGAATAGTAGTTTGTCTGGGTTGCAGATTGGGTGTAGAGTTGCTCTCCTAGAGAGGTATGCTGCTTAAGCCAGAGGGCAGCTTCTTTTACCTGAAGATAAGACTCCTTTTTCTCACTGATTATTGTGTTTGCATAGGTCACTTGGGGGATTATCGAAATAACCAAGAGGATTGTGATTATTGCTCCTGAGAATTTAATATGCTTGTTGAGCAGCTCATCAAGCTTTGAAAATCCTTTTGATATTATAAGAAAGGCCGAGAATACTGGGATTAATAACCATCTAGGCTCAAAACCGTAAACAGGCCTTTCAATGAAAAGGAAGTATGAGAAAGGTATGATTAACAGGAGAACCAGTAATAAATCCTGATTGAGTTCTTTGCTTTTGTTTTTCAATACGATGTCAAATCCAAGGATTAAGTTAAGGAAGGTTGCCAAACCTATAAAGAAGAATACAAATAAGATTAGTCCTAAATAGGAATTGTTAGGCATTAGTGAGATGGGAAAAATGGTAAACAGGTTCCAGGTTATTGGATGTTGTGATTTTTGCTCAAGGCTTGCTGGTGTTACATAGCCAGATGTCTGGGCTAAGGGTGTGCTGAACTGGTGAAGATTCCAAAGAACTAAAGGGGCTAATGCTATTAAGAACCCAAGAAGAATCAACCAGAGCTCTTTTTTTAATACTATTTTGTAGTTTTCTGTAAGCAAAAGATAGATGAAGAATGCTGCTCCGATTAATGCTGTTGATGGCCTGGTCATAAAACCCAAGGCGAGAAATACCCCCGATAACCAGATGATTTTTGAGTTTTTTTCCTTAACATAATACTTCCAGAACACAAATATTGAGAGCAAGCCAAATAATAATGCGAGATTGTCTGTGTGAAATCTTGTTGTGTTGAAAAGAATATCCCAATAGAATGCAATTAGTGATGCAGTGATTAAGGCTATCTTTTCATTATAGAGGGATTTTACAAGATAATAAGTAATTATTACTAAGCCTAGTGAGGGAAGGAGTGCAAGAAGGAACCTTACAACTGCCTCGCTCGCATTAAATAAGTAAAGGAATGCGGCTAATGCAGGATATAATGGTGGTCTTTGGGGGTTAAAATCGAACTTAATGCCATATGCAAAAGATTTTGCCATTGACAGGTATTCGCCTTCATCCCACCAGACAGGCTGATTATATGTCTGGATGAAAAAGTAAAGCCTGATTATAAATGCTGCTAAAAGGATGATTAGAAAGACTAGATTATGCTTGTCTTTAAACCATGCCTTGAGCTTTTCTTTTCTTTCTTCTAAGAGCATAATAAGCTAATATAGGAGAGTTTTAAAAGGGTTTTGCTGGGCTTTGTTTTGATTATTTATAGGCTTCAAGTATTTTTTTAATTATGTTTGTTGTTGAATAATCCTTTTCTAGTGGGAAAGTTACTAGTTTTCCGCCCCAAGATTCCAATAACTCTTTTTCTGCCTTGATTCTCTCTGGGATAAATGCGCCGCCTTTTGCGAGAATATCTGGCTTAATTATTTTTAATGCTGCTAATGGGGTGGCTTCCTGGAAAATGGCTACATAATCAACACATGCTAGTGCTGAGAGCATTTCTGCCCTTTCTTGTTCAGGGATAATTGGGCGGGCATCTCCTTTGTAGCTTTTAACTGATGCATCCGAGTTTATTAAGACAATCAGGACATCACCAAGAGCTTTTGATTTCTCAAGAATATGGAGATGGGCTGTGTGAAGAACATCAAAACAGCCATTTGTTGCTATTATTTTCTTCCCATTGGATTTTAATTCTTGGATGGCTTTTTCAAGCTCTGTTAATGATTTGATTTTTTGGCTCATGGGATTAAAAAAAAGAGAAGGGTTATAAGCTTTATCTAAGTATTCTTAAAAATATAATTTGCTGCTTCTGCCAGGTTAGCTGCAGAAAATTCTGGTGTGGCTTTGAAGTTTCTATCTTTTCCTGCCTTGCCTGTTCTTACGAGTATCGTCCTGCAGCCTGCTCTTCTTCCCATTTCAATATCATCTGTTTTATCACCAATTACCCAGCTTTCTGATAAATCAATTTTAAGTTCTTTAGCAGCCTTTTCCAGAAGCCTTGGTTTTGGCTTTCTGCATTGACAATCAAGCTTGTATTTTCCTATGCCTTCTGTTGGATGATGTGGGCAGAAATAATCTCTTACTATCTTAATTCCATTTTCTTCTAGCATGCTGGATAATTTCTCCATAAATCTTTGATAATCCTGCTCTGTGTAAAATCCCCGGCCTATGCCTGATTGTCCTGTGACTATGACTAATAAATAGCCTAAATTCTGCATAATTTTTAATCCTTGTATTGCTTTTTGCTCTAATCTTAAATCTTCAACCTTATAGGTATAGCCTGTATCAATGTTTATGGTACCATCCCGGTCAAGAAAAACAGCTTTCATTTTACATTATCAATCTTAGCTTTCCATTGCTCATGGCTCCTTTGTTGAAGGGATATTATTTAAGCTTGTCTCTTTTCAGGTGGATTAAAAAATCTTTTTGTGTTATTGGAATAATCTCAGTTTCCATATGTTTGTCCCAGCTTTTTGTTAAATCTGAAGGAAACCTGATAAACCAGTTTTTGCCATCAAAATTTGCTGCTCGTTCAAATTTAATTTTTGCCTGCTGTTTCATCGCATCCAAAATGGATAACATGGCATCAAATTTTTCTGCTTGCTGCCCTGAGAGATACTCCTTACGGCATTTTTTACAGCGATATGCCTCAAGATGCATGGTAATCTCTCTTCCTGGAAGTTCGAAGTCAATCATTACCTTTTCCATTTTCTTATTGCAGCTTGTGCAGGTCAGTGGAGCTTCAAATGCATCTTCTGTCAGCTCTATTTTTAGTTCTCCTTCCTCCAGGTCCTCTGGCTTGAGAGTTTCATAGTCTAATTTCATTTTTTCTTCCTCCTCAGTATAGCAACCTGCCATTGTGATGACGGGTAGGCAGTTATTATTTTCAGATTTCCCTTTTCCAGTGTAAATACAATTGTCAGATACCTCTGGCTTTTTGTAAAAGCAATGTATTTCCCATCTTTTGTTTTTCTTAAAACGCATGCCTGTGATTGAATGGCTTCTTTAATTTCGCTGAATTTCACCCCATGCTTGCTGTATATCTTAAACTGAATTTTTGGCTCAATACAGATGCTTTTTACTTTCATTAAAATCGTACTCTTAGAATACGCTATTATTTATAAAGGTTTTGTTGCCTTAGCAATCTCTGCCTGCCATTGCTCATGGCTTCCATTGCTGCTTTTTGTTAACCTGTAATTATCCTCATCTTTATGGTGGGTTGAGAACTCAAAGAAGGTTGTATTTTGCAATGCCCTGAAGCTGTGGTATTCTCCTGGCTTAATATGCAATGTTTCTCCCTGCTTTACCTGGCAATAACCCCCATTATGGATTACTTCTAATTGCCCCTCTGCAATGTAAAAAGTTTCCTCCTTGATTTTATGCATGTGGTAGCTTGAATAAAATCCCTGGTTAATCATCATTTTTTTACCGCAGTATTTTTCATTATTCACTATAATATGCTCTTCTCCCCAGGCTTTTTTTATTACCTGGATACTGTTTTCTTCTGATAATTCCTGTTTTGTTATTACTGCAACCCCTGGCTTGCTGATAACAATTGATGCTGCATGATTTGCAAGTTCTACTGCCTCTTTTAGGTTATATTGAGAGGTGAGGGCTAGAGTTAGGACAGCCATGACCGTGTCGCCTGCACCTGCAACATCATAGATTTGCTGGGCTTTTGCGGGTATTGTGTAACTATTATTTTTTTCAAACACAGAGATGCCTTCTGCTCCTCTTGTGATGACTATTGTTGAATTCAATCTTTCCTGGAGGAGCTTTCCAGCCTCTTCTACTGATGATGCTAAAGTTGCTTCCAATGCTTCTTTTTTATTTGGCTTGATTATTGTTGAGTTTTGGTAATAACCCATGTTAATTGGCTTGCAGTCTGCTGTGATTATTTTTTTATGCTCTTTTGCCAGTGAGATTACTGCCTTGACTAAAGACTCTGTTAATGTGCCTTTTGAATAATCACTTAGGATTATTGCATCTATTTCTTTGATGACCTCTTTAACCATGCTTAATAATACCTGTTCATCATCTTGGGTTATTTTTGATGAGTCTTCATAATCAATTCTGAACAGATGCTGCTTTGATAATCCCCTTATTTTCTGGATTGTTGGTTTTTTTGTTATTAGGATTAATGAAGTGTCTATGCCTGCTTTTTGGAGTTCCTGGACAAGAATTCCTCCTGCTGTGTCATTTCCAACCACGCCTGCGATAAATGTTTTGCAGCCTAGTGAAGCAAGGTTAGCTGCTGAATTAGCTGCTCCTCCTGGATTATATGTTTCTCTCTCAGCTTTTAATACTGGAACTGGTGCTTCTGGCGAGATTCTCTCTACCTTTCCATAGATGTGCTTATCAAGCATTAAATCCCCGATTACCAGGATGCGCTTTTTTGAGAATTCTTCTATTGGCATGATTTTGTTAGAGGGGGATAATTTAAAAATGATTTGGTGATTG
>DATDYH010000166.1:0-2200 GCA_035289045.1 Candidatus Nanoarchaeia archaeon | reverse complement strand
TCCAGGAGAATGAAACAGAGCAGGAAGCAGCTATAAGGGAATTAAAAGAGGAAACCTCAATCACAAAAATCTCTCTTTATCCAGAATTCAGGGAAAAGCTAAGCTATTTTTTCAAGCAGGACAGCCAGCTAATCAATAAAGATGTTATCTATTTTCTTGCAGAAACTCCTGAGGAAAAAGTAAAGCTCACAGAGCATCTTGCATATAAATGGCTGCCTTATGAGCGAGCATTAAAACAGATTACATTCAAAAACTCCCAGCAGCTCTTAAAAAAAGCCAGGGAGCATATAAGATTGCAGGATTCATTGAAAAGGTTAATCAAAGAGTAAAAGCATAAACTTAAATACCAGCCAAGCTTATTAGGAATAAGAAAGATGGAACACACGATTAATTTAACAAAAGCAAGAGATTTCAATAGTGTGCCGCATCCCAATTAGTTCTTCATAGGCATTATCTTATCTCACAACTTTAGTTTATCTCACAATTATCCCATATTAAATAAAACATTTCTCGCAAAGCGAGAGGAGGTTTTAACATGTCAGCAAAACTAACCCAAGGTGATTGTATTCCTTGCAAGAAAAGGGCTTAAAGGCGCAAGGAGAATAGTTATCAAGCTAGGCACAAATATAGTTATTAACCAGGATGGCAGGTTTAACAGCAAGCTAATAACATCCCTGCTAAAGGAAATCTCACTTTTAAGGGATTCAGGAAAGCTGTTCATTTTAGTATCAAGCGGTGCAATAGGCTTGGGAAACAACTGCCTGAACTGGAAGAAAACCAGGGACACACTGCTTAACCAATGCTCAGCTTCAGTCGGGCAGAGCCTGTTAATGCATGAATATGGGTTATGCTCCAAATCCACAGGTATGGCAATGGCCCAGGTTTTATTGACAAGAGAGGATTTAAAGAGCAGCAAAAGAAAAGAAAGAATAAAAAACCTTATTGAAAAGCTAACAGCTTTGAAGATTCTTGCAATCATCAATGAAAATGACTCAGTATCCACAGAAGAAATAACATTTGGAGATAATGACCTTCTCTCAGCATACATAGCTCAATTATTCAATGCAGACTTGTTAATTCTTCTTTCAAATGTTGATGGGGTTTACAAAGACCCCAGCACAAAAGAAATCATCCCTTTAATCAGGGTTATTGACAGCAGGATAAAAGCGTGCATAACAGGCTCAACATCCTCTCTCGGAAGAGGGGGCATGCTATCTAAAATTCTTGCAGCAGAAATAGCTTCACCAGCAAAAACAGTAGTGGCAAAAGGAAATGAGAAAAATGTTCTGGCAAGAATCTTCAAAGGAGAGAACATAGGCACCTTATTTCATCTGGAGAAAACATGAAGCTGGGGATAATTGGTGCAGGCAATCTTGGAAAAGCAATCATCTCTGCATTAAAAGAGGAAAACATCCAAATAAAAGCAAGCAGCCTTCATCCGCAGCAGTATGAAGGAATTAGTATAATCACCGATAATAAGTCGATTGCAAAAGCTTCAGATATAATCATTCTAGCAGTAAAGCCAAAAGACATACCCAGGGTTATAGGAGAAATAAAAGAAGAATCCAGGAATAAACTAGTCCTAAGCTTTGCAGCAGGAATAACTCTTGAGTTCCTTGAATCGCGGTTAAACTCAAGAATAGCCAGGGTTATGACCAATCTCGCAGTCAAAAAGAAGAAAGGCATCAGTGTGTACAAGACAGGAAAAAGCTGCAACCACCAGGATAAAGCCATAATTGAGGGGATTTTATCACGCCTGGGCAAATGCATTGAAGTAAAAGAGGAAAAAATAATTGATACAGCCACAGCAGTTTCAGGCAGCGGCCTTGCATATTTTATTGAAATCATCAGCATCTTTATCGCATCCACAGAATCTTACACCAATAATAAGGAATTATCAAGGCTTCTTGTTTTGGAAACCATAAAAGGAGCAACAGCACTTATTGAAGAATCTCCTGGGGATTATAAGGAAATAATAACAAGTATAGCTTCAAAAGGTGGAACAACAGAAGAGGGCTTAAAAGCAATGAAAGCAAAGGGGCTAAGCCAGATAATCAAATGCGTGCTTGACAAGACAATTGACAAATGCAGAAAAATAGGAGCTGAAAGCACAAAGCAGGAGTTGATTAAACAGTAATCTCTTCAACCCTTGGCTTAAGCAGTTTAACCAAATCCAGGGCTTTCATCTCAGCACTATGTG
>DATDYH010000165.1:0-4988 GCA_035289045.1 Candidatus Nanoarchaeia archaeon | reverse complement strand
ATATTGCTATAACTTACATTCACCAGCTAAGCCCTACAGGGGTTACTATTTTAGAAGAGACTACCACAACTACAATCCCTGAGACAACTACAACTACTTTAGAAGAGACTACCACAACTACAACAACAGTGCCTGAAACTACGACAACTACAACTCTTCCTGCGAATGAGACAACAACCACAACTCTTCCTGCGAATGAAACTACAACTACAACTCTTCCTGCGAATGAGACAACAACTACAACAAGCACAACAACTACAACAGACACCACTACAACCACAACTTTGGAAGAGGATGAAGATGATGATTCCAGCTCTAGCAGTGCAAGCAGCCCAATCAGCAGCAGTTCTGCATCTGATAAAATGGCTAAATTGATTGCTGCCAGAAATGCCAGAACAACCACTACAACAAGCACAACAACTACTACAACAAGCACAACAACTACAATACCTGAGACCACAACAACACTGCCAGCAGTGGTTCCTGGAAATGAAAGTGCTAACAGCACCTGGTTTGGAAGATTATTTAACAGGGTTGGAAACGGGTTCAGGGGGATGACTGGTGGGGCTGTTAATGCTGAAAAAGGAGTATTAAAACTGCAAAACCTTATTTTATTTGGGTCAATAATGGTAATAGCTGTTGCTTACTTTGTAGTGAGAATCAGGTGGCTTAAGAAGAAAGATTTAAATAAAAAGCAGAATTAATTGCCTGTATGGAAAAAAAGGGGCAGGTTGCTACTGAATACCTGGTTATTATTGGCTTTATACTGGTAATTCTTGTGCCGATAACTATTATTTATTTTAAATATACTGGCTCAACATATGATATTGTTGGTGGGAGCAAAACCGGGCAGATTGCCAATGAGATTGTAAAGGCTGCAAATGAGGTGTATGCTTTTGGTGAAGGAAGCCAGAAGAAGATTAAAATGGGCTTTCCAGATGGAATAGACAATGTTGGCTTTGAAAAAAGGGAAATCGTGTTTAGGTTTAAAGACTCTAAAGGAAGGTTTAGTGAGATTGTTGAGGTTGCGGATACTGATTTTGCTGCAACCACTATACCAATAACTCCTGGGCAGAAAGAGATTATTGTAAGGTCTTTAGGAAATAGAGTGGCTGTGACAATTGCCTGCAATAGTGGAGAGACAAAACCGGGAGATGCAATGATATGCAATGCTTTATGCAATCCTCCAAAATCTTCATGCAGTTTAACCTGCAGCAACAGGGCATGGACAGCTATTAATTGTGTTTAAGGTGTAAAATGAAAAAAACCCAGGTTTCAATTGAGTTTATGGTTTTTGTTGGGGTTGCGATAATCCTGCTGTTGATTTTTACAAGCGTGGCTGCTTACTATATTAAAATAACTTCAAGGCAGCAGGCTTATTATTCCGGGCAGGAGCTTGCTGCAAGCATTAAGAGTGAGATTAACACTGCTTCAATGGTTGAGAATAATTACAACAGAAAAGTAAGAATTCCTGGGCAGTTAAATGGAAAGGATTATGGATTAGAGATTGCTGGGAGAGAGGTTGTTGTTGCTTATGGGGGGAATGATTATTCTGAGCTGATTGCCAGTGAGATTGCTGCAGGGAATGGAATTGATGTGAATCCTGTTAGGGGGAATGGTGGGTTTTTGAAAGTTAGCAAGGATGGCTCTGGGGTGATTAAGGTTGAGCTGGTTAGCTAAACAAAAATGTGTCAAGATGGATTGTTAGTGGGTAAAAAGATTTCCTAAGTGTGATGAATCTACTATCTCTGATATTTCAGTTATTTTCCCGCCAGCATCATACTCAATAAAACTCATGCCTTTATTGCTATAAGCGCTACCATCTTTAGCATAACCCTTATCTGACCACTCAACAGCCACTACATGACTTTCGGCTACTAGCCTTTCAATATTAAATTCCAATCCCTGTGGTAATTGGAACCTTAATTTATCTAGCAGTTTTTTAATTCCTAAGGTGCCAGAGTATATCCCTCCCACAGGCTTTATTGCATGTACTCGCCATACAATTTTCTCGCTACATAAACCAAGAATTTTTTTGTAATCCCAATTACTGAAACCATCAAAAAATTCTTCTGTTCTTTGTTTTAGCATATTCTTCATTTTACATTAACCCTTTTATCTTTAAGTAGCTTTCAAAATACCTTATTGACTTTTCATATTCTGGATAACCAGAGATAAGATTATCAACTCTATGCTTATACTCACCAGAGGAGTAATAATCCCTAGCAATTTTTCTCCTAATCCCCTCTAGTTCTTCATTTGGTATGCTTCTCTTTATTCCTGCTATGTTCTGTGCGGCGTCTGATGCTCTAAAAAGAGCGTATATCCCTTTGGGGTCCACACTAAAACCGGAAGCTAATCTTTTTCCTAAATGCTCTGCGAAAAACTGCCTGCCATCAGGGGACTCAAAAGTTGGAACATAATATGCAATTCTTATTTCGTGTGGAAGAGATTCCTTAATAATCCCGGCTCCATGAGACAATGCTTCTATATCATCCTGGCTGCTGATAAAGTAGAAGTTCCTTGAACAGATCCCATTCTTATGGGCCTGGTCATTATACTCCTGTAAATCATTTATTGTATTTAGCCTTCTGTAACTTTTAAGATTATTTTCTGAAAAAGATTCTGCTCCGAAAGCAACCCTGCCAAATCCGGCCTTTTTCATTAGTTCAAGAGCTGTATAATCCTGAGCCCCCCACTTTCCTTCAGAGAAAAACTGCTTAGCCTCTTCTTTGGAAAGCGGAAACCCCCTCAATGCTCTTTGTTGTTTATCATATGGTGTGAGCATAGCATAAAAATAAGCCTCTTTAGGAATCTGCCTATTATTTCTGGCTTCTATTAGTTCATTACTGATACTATAAACAAAATTTCCATCAAAATTAAAATTAGGATCTGTAAAAAAGAAGGTATTAGCCCCATTTTGTCTTGATAACATGCCTATTTCTTTAACAACTTTCTTAGGGTTGCGGAATCTTGAGGAGAAGTTTCCTTTTTTTCCGGTACCAAACATCATGGGTGTTGAGCAATATGTACAATTAAATCCGCAACCAAAACTAGCCATAATGTTGTAGGATCTCTGATTTGGAATAGGAATAGGAAATACAAATCCTGAAACCCCAGCATATTCTGGTTTTTGAAAAACCGGGCCTAATTGGGATGCATCAAACTGGTCATCTTCTGATGCTCTCTCCAGTAAAAGTAACTCCTTATTTTTGCCTAAGGTGGCAAACGCGGAGCTGGCTACCTGAGTTGATAGAGCTTTAAACTTATTAGCGTCTTGTGTACTTAACCTATGCTCTAATTTTACTGTTTTTCTGCCAATGCTTTTATTTTCATTTAAATGTGATACTAGCCAGGGCAAAGTCCTGAAAGCATTACCAATAAGAAGATAATCAAAAATCCCTGGATTATCCAATAATAATTCAGGATATGCTGATGGGCCATAACCTCCACCCAAAATTGTAATACTGGGGTTTCTTGCTTTTAGTTTTCCAGCTATTCTGACTGAATCTGGGATCTGGTAATACATCATGCCAAAAGCAATTATTCCTGAATTGGCTTCTTCTATTATTGTTATTACCTGTTCATCAGTCATACTTTGCGGGAAGCTTAAATTCTTAGGGTCTTTATACACAGAGCTTATGTCAAATAAGGGCCTTATTTCCAGATAATCAGCATTAATTCCTTCCTGCCTTGATGCTTGCGCTAAATAAGCTAACTGATGACCTGTTGGAGTTGTTTGGCCTCTTAAATCCCCGGATTTATATAATTCTCCGGTTAATTCAACCAGCAAAACATCCAGGTTACCTGATTTTCTCAATTTATTACCCCTCATATCGTGGTAACACTAAAAGGTTACTTTTAAATATTTGTTGTCTATTAGATATACAATAATAAGATGCTTAGAGAGACACTCGGAAAATTAGGGCTTTCAAGGAGAGAGGTGGAAGTTTACTTAGCCTTGATAGACAGTGAAAAGCTATTAGCTTCTGAAATATTTACAAGAACGCAGGAATCCAGAACAAATACCTATGATACTCTTAATTCCCTTATAAAAAAAGGCCTTGCTAGTTATGTAATTAAGAACAACAGAAAATATTTCATGGCTACACAGCCTAAAAAACTTCTTGATTGGGTGGCCCTAAAAAAGGAGGAGCTAGAAAAAGAAAGTAGTGAAGTGAAAAATATAATCCCGAATCTAGAAAAACTGAGAAAGGCTAAGGGGGAAAAAGTTGAAGTTGAAGTTTATGAAGGAAAAGAGGGGTTGAGAACCATGTTTAAGGAAACATTGGACTCATCAAGAGGGACCAAGAAAGAATTTCTTATTTTTGGAGCTATTGCAGGAAGATTAAGAGAAATTGACCCAATATACCATAAAAGATACTATCGGGAGAGGGGGAAATATAAGATAAAATCAAGGTATATTTTCATAAAAGGAGAGACGCATCCTATTGCCCCTTATTCTCAGTATAGATACTTGCCAAAACACTACAAAAGCTTTGTAGCGACTACAGTTCATGGAAATGAAGTTTCATTCTGGCTATTAACCAAACCAGAAATAGTCATTTTAATCAGGAGTAAAGAATTAGCTGAAACTTACAGAAACAATTTTGAGGTTTTATGGCGTGTTGCAAAGCCGATAGGACTGCTATGATGCCAAGCTGGCAAACCTGCTGGATGGAAGTGTGCTACTTTTTTATGCTGGTTAACACCAATATCTTTAAAAATCATTATTCCTAGGGGTTATTATCCCTGCTTAGCTCAACGGTTAGAGCATTCGGCTGTAGATGCTGTTTGATATGGCATATGTGCTAGAGATGAAAAACAGCCAGCTGAACCCGAAAGGTTGCTGGTTCGAATCCGGCAGCAGGGAAGCCTTTTTCTTTTCAAAAAAGAAAAAGCCTTCAGGGAGCCCTTTTCTTTTAGAAAAAGAAAAGCGTTCACGGAAAAGAAAACTAAGAGTGGAAAGAAAAAACAGAGTGTGAAAA
>DATDYH010000164.1:0-3610 GCA_035289045.1 Candidatus Nanoarchaeia archaeon | reverse complement strand
TTGATTACTATGATTTCAATGTTCTTATACAAGGATGCCTGCAGCGAAGTTATTGTCCTGGCAATTGTCTGCTCCTCATTCAATGCCGGAACAAGGATAGTTATTTTTTTGCTTGATTCTGCCTTCCCTGGAGCGGATGCTATTTTTGTATAGAGCACTATAATCCAGAATATTGCGAGGAATAAAGAAAGAAATGACACTGCCCATATGAAAAAGCTTATAATCTTTTTATCTCCCAGATTTCAATGCCATTGGTGTTATATATTTGTGTGAAATCATCTTTGCTGAATTTTAAGATGAATAATAAACCCTGCTCTTCTGCATCCCATGTTAACCCCTGCTTCATTTCCGGAGTTATGTAGATGTGGGTTACTGCATACATGCTTAAAAGCGCTTTGGTTTTTTCCAGGTTTCTTGAGGAGAAGATTTCCTGGGCATCTGCGTATCTTTTATTGAGCTTCGGAGCATAGAGAAATTGCTCATCCATTATATTTTTTCTCAGAGCTAGTGAGTTAATCCAGATGCCGTAGGAATAATGGGATAGGATGACTGAGTCTTCAGGCGTGTTCTGCTCCAGAAAACTTAGGCTTGAGATTATTGCTTTTGATGGCTGGGAAGTTTTATAGCTGTTTAGGTAAGATGCTGTTGAAAAGATTAACCCCAAAATAAGAATGAAAATTGTTAATTCCTTGATTATCTTTGATTCCCAGTGTATATTGAGAAGATAGTGAATGCCCAGGGCTGCTAATGGGGCCAATAGCAGGGTTGCATAGATAATAAAGCTTGGCTTGATTACAAGAAGGATTAAGATTACAAGCAAGGAGAGGTAAACCTTTATATGGGTGTATTTCTCCTTCCAGAGCTCTTTTAACCCAAAAACTGCCAGAAAAATAATAAATAAGCTTATGCCGAACCTGCTGCCAAAGTCTGAAAATATTTTAAATGCAGGGTTGTGCTCTTCAAAATCAGCTATTGCTGGAAATCCATTGCTCATTAATAAAGGAAAGTAAGTAACAAGCAAGAGGATGATAATCAGTAAATATGAGATTAAGGTGGCTGGCTTTTGCTCTTTGTTGAAAAAAACAAACAAGATTAGCAGGGAGATTATTGCGTGTTCAATGCCAAAAAAAGGGGTTATAGCAAGCAAAGCATATGCAATGGGTGTTAATTTTTTTGTTAATAGAAGATATGATGCAAGGAGTATTAAAAAGAAAGGGAGCGTGAACTCTTTTAGATAGGCAAAAGTATAAATGAATGATGGCGAGATTATGAAGATTAAAGAGGAGATTAATGCTGTCCGGGTATTGCTTAATAATCTTATTAAGCTGTAAAAGAGCAATGATGACAATACCCCAAGAATTATGGGGAGATAGATTAATGCTGTGTTATGGCTAGTTAGCTTTTTAATCAGGCTGGCTATAACAACTGTGCCAAAAGGGTAGATGTAGGGCCTGCCTGAAAAGCTTAAGCTGTCTGTTTGTTCTATGCCCTGTGCCAGAAATTGGGAGCTTAACCTGTCAATTAGGTAAGGCTCTTTGCCTGCCAGGTCAAAAGAGGATTTTATTACCAGCGGGCTGATTAGCAGGAGCAATGCCAGAGCCATTATTATGTATGGGCTAGCACCTAATCTCATATACAGTGGATTTTCTTTGGATGAAACACTTTTCATTTTCAAGATAGGCTGGCCTTCGGATATTATAAACCCTTTGAGCCTCTTTTGAGAGGAAGATGTAAGTAACATGGTATTTGTGGAAGATTTCCAGGGCTTTTGATTCAGAGATTGTTGTATAGGCTGTTTTAATATCATGCAGCCTTTGCTCTGTGTTTGGGGATAAGATGAAGTTGGAGTCTGCGATGTTTTTCCTGCCTGTGAAATAAGTAATGATATTGCCCTGGGATAATGGCGCAAGAATAGTAGTGCCTGCTGGAGAGTTCAAGCTAATGTAATCAAGGTTGCTTATTTCAAAAGGGGTGATGATTGCTGTTGTGGAAAAAAATGATGGGATGATGATGATAAACAAGATGACGAGTATGCCTAAAATGATGAAGTAATTTTTTAGTTTATGCGCTTTTGTCAAAGTTATATGCTTAATAATCCTGGAAATCCAGATTGATGAGATTAAGGTTAATGAGACTGAAAAGAACAATAAGCCTGTGGACAGGTCAATCATCTTTAACAGGAGAAGCATGATTATTGGGAGGATTGTGCTTGTCAGCAGGATAATGTTTTTATCTTTTTGCTTGAAATACCCGTAAAAGATGCCCAGGCTGCCCAGGATTAAAGGGATTAACCCAATCAGGTAAAGGGAATTGAGTATGTTGGGGGTAATAAAATGCTCTGCAAGCAGCTGGGGGGGGATGTTCTGCCAGATGATGTTTATGCCGTACAATAAAAATGCTTTTTTAAACACTATGAAGCCTATAAGAAAAGCCAGGAAGAAAGAAAACAAGATTGATTCTTTTGTCAGTTTTTCCACTTCAAGTGACTCTGAAAATGAGAGGATTAAGTAAAACAGGGCAGAGAATGCGAACAGGAAAGCTATTGGATGAAGCAGTGGGAGGATAAAAGAGAGGGCAATAAAAACATACAGCCTTGTTCCTGATTTCATGTCCATCAGGTAAAACAGCATGAGGTAAAAAACCGGGATTGCTAATGTATAGACAGACACCTGGTTTAAGGTATTGTGGATTAAGGCTGGGCTGAAGGAGACTAACAGGGCTGTAATCAATGCTGCCAGCGGGTCTTTGGTGAGCTTCTTAGCTATAAAATAAGCTATTAGCGAGAGTGATGTGATAAAGATTTCTGGGAGAATTTTGGTAAAATGCGGGATAAATGAGAATAATGCAAGCAGGTAATGGAATAGCTGGGGATAGATAAGCTCCCTGCCCCCATAACTAAGAGCATCATATGAAAGGGGTGTTTTTTCTGAGATTATGTGTTCAATGATTCTTGAATTAAAATAAGCCTGGTCTGAATCAAAATATTGCTGTGAAAATGCAAGATAGAGCCTGAATAATAGTGTAAGCAGCAGAATAATAACTAAGAAGAGATTAAGCCTGAGCTTCATGTTCCGTTGCTTGCTTCTCCGGGCTGGCAAGCTCATTAAATTTTTGCTTTAATTGCGCGTCAACAACATCAAAATACTCGTAAAATTTCTGGGTTGTCTTTAAGAGGCGGGTTCTGCCGTGCTTTTCTGATGTGATAAACTCAAGCTCTTTTAATTTCTGGACATGGTCGTATGCTGTTGTTCCGCGCATATCAACGATTTCTGACTGGAGGGCTGGATTTTTATATGCTATTAATGCCAGGGTTTCCTGGGTTGGCTTGTCAAGCTCTGTATCTGACAAGAGCTTGGTTGTTATATACATGTAATCTTTCTTCAAGCTCAGCTTGAATGTTGCTCCCTGCTGGGTGATTTCCATGACAGTATCCCTGTTGGAGTAATCCTGGATTAAGGACTGCAGGGCTTCCTGTACCAGGTCCTGGGAGCTGATATTTGCCAGGGAAGAGATTTCAGCTATTGTCAGGAATCTTCCGGTAGTGAACAGGACAGCTTCTACTTGCTTTGTTACATCATCCATGTTAATAAAATAGGGGGGATGTTTTTAA
>DATDYH010000163.1:0-3441 GCA_035289045.1 Candidatus Nanoarchaeia archaeon | reverse complement strand
CAAAAAAAGATAGCTTAAAAAGCTTTTTGAATCTAACCTAAGCATGGTAAAAACATACTCTGGTCAGCAAACTAAGGCACAAGCACCAGCCACTCAAGCTCATGACCCAAATCTCTACGGCTCTCTTGGCATTTATTATAAAGATATTTCTGGCAGCACACCCTTGTCACCCCAGGAAGAAGTAGAGCTCTCAACAAGAATAAGAAAAGGAGATGCAAAAGCACGCGATGAACTTGCTGAAGCTAATCTTAAGTTTGTGGTCCAGGTAGCCAGAGAATACCAAACTTCAGGCTTGGCTCTGGAAGAGCTTATCTCAGCAGGAAACTATGGATTGCTCAAGGCAGCTGAAAGATTTGATGGCACAAAAGGATTCAAATTCATAAGCTATGCTGTCTGGTGGATAAGGCAGGCTATTCAGCAAGAAATCCACGACCAAACAGGAGAATTCAGGCTCTCTGTAAACAGGCTAGATTTATTGGACAAAATAAGAAAGACACCTGCTGAATCATGCCTTAATACTCCAGGTTATTTCCGCTTAACTTCAGAAGATTTAGCAACACAGGCAAGCCAGCTAGGGGTAACTCCGGAAACTCTTGAAGACACATTAATACTGGCTCAAAAACCAGTCTATCTTGATGCACCACTCCAATATTGGGATAGTCACAGAACCCCTCTTGATTTTATTCCAGACACCTCTTCACTACCAACAGAAGCCTCAATGCTGGAATCCTCATCAAGGGAAGATATTGAAAAAGCCCTTGAAACATTAAAACCAAGAGAAGCAGATATTTTAAAACTATATTTTGGATGGGATGATGAAGAGCCATTAACTTTAGAAGAGATTGGTTTAAGGTTTAAGTTAACCAGAGAAAGAATCAGGCAGATTAAGGAAAAGGCATTAACCCAGCTTTATCACAGGGCAAAGGATTTAAAAAAATATCTTGAGTGAGAAGCTCTAGAAAGAGTTATAGCTCTTCTGCATCACCAAAGCATCTTCTTCAATATTCGGGCTCTCGCAACCGAAATATTTAAATAGGGTTATTAATATTAATAAATATAATAAAAAAATAATGGAGGAAATATGCCAATACTCTCTGTATCAATCCCTAATGAACTAAAACATCAGATGGATAATCTTGAAGAAATAAACTGGTCAGCAGTAGCTAGAAAAGCATTTGAAGAAAAAGTACAGCAAATGCTCTTTTTGCATCAGCTTGCAGCAAAAAGCAAGCTAACAAACAAAGATGCATTAAAACTAAGCAATAAGATAAGCAGGAGCATCTCAAAGAAATTCAGAGAGATGAGCTAAATGCTGGTAGTGATAGACGCAAATGTAGTAATCTCTGTTCTCATAAAACCAGGTATGCCCATCTCATTATTATTTAAGGAAGATTTAAACATTTTCGCTCCAGAATTGTTACTCAGGGAAGTTGAAGAAAACAAAGAAATTATTTATGAAAAATCAGAGCTAACAAGGGAGGAAATAACAAAAGCACTGAACATTATAAAACAGAGAATTACCTTTATCCCAGAAAGAGAATTCACTTATCAAAGAGAATCAGCGGAAAAAATATGTCCGGACAAAAAAGATCTATCATATTTTGCACTAGCCTTACATATTAACTGCCCAATCTGGACAAATGACAAGAAGCTAAAACAGCAGCCCCATATAAAAGTCTATGCAACACACGAACTTATTGAGCTATTAAGAACTAGGCATCTATAGTTTATTAAACTCTTTCTGCATCAGCAAAGCATCTTCTTCAATATTCGGGCTCTCGCAAATCAAAACACCCTTAACCCTAAACTCTTTCAAAGCCTTCAGCAGCTCTTTATAATTAAACCCGCTCTCTTTTAATATTAAATGATTCTTCTCCCCTTTCTCCCCATATTCAATCCCTGAAACATGCATATGCATGTTTTCCAAAGCTACCTTCCCCAGCTCTTTTTCAACCCTTTCAAAAATAAGCTTAAACTCTTTATAGCTGTTATTCTCTCCAATAGTTCTTGCATATAAATGCGAAAAATCAATGCAAGGCATCACCCCATCTACATCCCTGCTTAACTTAATCAGCTCATCCAAATCCCCAAACTGGCTCCCCTTCCCGGAAATCTCAGGCCTGATCCATATTTTGTCATCAAACTCCTTTACTTCTTTTACAATCTTTTTAACAGCATCTTTAATCCTTTCGTAGGTTTTTTCCTTATCCGTTTTCATATAATAACCAGCATGAAAGCAAACACTCCAGCCTTTGCAAAGCGAGGTTATCCTTGCAGAGTTAACAATGTATGAAATGCTTGCATGATACTTTTTCTTGTCATCAGAGTTTAGGTTAATGTAATAAGGTGCATGGCAGGTTAATACAACATTATTATCTCTAGCAGCCTTCATAACCTCAGGAGCTTTCTCTTTAGAAATATTAATGCTATGCACAAACTCAAGCTCCATAGCATCAAGGTTTAATTTCCTTATCTGCCCGATGCCTTTTAAAGTATCCCCTTTAGTGCATATTGGTATTCCAGCAGTCCCGAATCTTAATTTATCCATTTTTCACAATCTCCTCAATCTCTGCATATCTTTCCTTATTCAGCTGAATTGATTCATCAGCTCTATGATACCAGATAATAAATCCTTTCTTAATAAGCGAGAGAATAGCTTTTTTACCTCTTTTAATAAATGCGAAGGAAATCCAGAATGCATCACTGTTTCTATGCGTTTATGATTCTTTCCATATATAAGCCGTGAATGCATCACCTTCAGCACAGCCCTCTCAACCTCATTTAATTCTATCTTAATCCCCTCCGAAAGAGGCTAAAGAAGGCTAAAGAGTAAGAAGCTTATAAATATTTCCAATCAGCTTAACTATATAAGCTATTAAACCACCCATATCAGCTTAAAAAAGAAAGCTTTAAATATTGCCGCTCTCCAAATATAAGAACATGAGCCTAACATCAACCATAGGGGGGTCTGTATTTTTGAAAACTTTTGGCGATAACCCGCTAAACAAAGTTTTGGATTTTCTGATAGTTTTTGATGCTTTTGACTATTCAATAGCAGACATTGCCAAAAATTCAGAAGTAGGTTATGCTACCTTAAAGCTCTTAATTAAAGAGATGGTAAAAAGAAAGCTTGTAGTAGCAACAAGAGTTAGCGGCAGGAATAAGATGTATAAGCTGAATAAAAATAATCCAGTTGTTGCAAGTTTTGTAGACTTTTATTGGAACATCACTAATAAACAAGCAGAAGAACTGGTCAAGCCAGTAATTGCCTAATCCAAGTTATAGCCATAATAGAACTATTTTTTTATATAAACTTAATCAATGCATTCCATGCCAAAAATCTTCCTTAGCAAAGGGTCAAGGTTTACTTTCCCTAAACCAAGTGAAACCTCTTCAAGCCTCTTGCTTAAAGCACCAGCATAATTCTCTAATCTTGATGCT
>DATDYH010000162.1:0-6934 GCA_035289045.1 Candidatus Nanoarchaeia archaeon | reverse complement strand
TAGGAATAAGGAGAATGTTGGTATTTATAAGATTAATGGAGGTGATGGCTCTCCTCCCCAAAGCAAGCAATGGGGTATCCGAGCCATAGGAAAATGAAAATTTATATTGCTGGAAACCTTAGAGAGAAGCCTAACAGGGCTGCGCTTGAAGCTGTAGACAAGCTATGCAAGGAGCTTGGTATTGAGACTTATCTTCCTCATAAAGATACAGGGCTGTTTGAGGAGGGGATGGATGCTGATGGTTTCTTTAAGGTTAATAAGGAGAAGCTTGACTGGTGCGATTTAATCATTGCTGTTTTAGACTGGAGGGGGGTAAGCTCTGGGACTGCCTGGGAGCTTGGATATGCTTATGCCAAGAAGAAGAGAGTTATTGGCTTGGTTGAGGACAAGAGAAGCCTTAGAAAAGAGTTCAGGATTTGTGTGATGTGCTTTAACAAGGATGTTGAACTGGTTGAGGGGTTGGAAGAGTTGAGAGAGAGATTAATGGTATTCAAAGATAAAAAGAAGTAAAAGATGCTAATAAATTTATTTTTTGCGCGCGACTACTTGCTTACCCCGAAAGCATAGCCATCCCAGAAATAGTCGTCTATGTTGTCGCCAAAAAGGTAAAACCTGCCCCATGTGTGCCAGTCGGAAAAAAGGCGGGACACTCTTAAAACTGGCCATATAAATTCAAATTCATTAAGTTCTACAACCTCTACGCCTGTAGGATAATTTGGTTTAGAAGAGATTTCTTTAAGTTTTGGTGCTGTTCTCTCTTCAGTATGCTCAAGAAGCCTTGCTAAACCTCCTTCTGCAAAATCACCACTATCTTGCTCCCCGCTTTTAAAAGTTTCATAAGGTGCAAAGCCAAAATCATTAGCTCCTAGGTAAATTCTATGCACGTTTTTACAAGTGTTTAATCTTGTCTTTAATATTTCTTCATCAGTTATTGGTTCTCCTTGCTCATCCAATGGATTAGCAAAAATTCCTTCTGAGGCTAGAGCTATCAAGCCTAATTGAAGCCCGTCTATGTCAAGAATTTCGGGTTTTGCAAGTTCTGCAAACTTATGTGATGCTACTGAAATAGATTCTGAGGTTGTTGCTGGAGTGAACAAAAGGTTTGAACATTCTCTTGAATGATAAAAATGCTGTTGCTTCATTGCGTCAATATTCTCAAGATATGAGCCTAGCCCAAATGCTGGATATCTTGCAATTAACTTATTCCCTTTATGATTAACAGAAAGCAAATCTGTTGAAGGAAGTAAACTCCTCTCTTCTGCTTTGATTATGCCATATTGAGTTTCCATCTTAAAATACTCCACAATTTTGATTGATATTTTTAGGAATTTTAGGATTTATAAAGCTTTCTGAATGTAACTTCTTTAAAGTGATTAATAAGAGGAGGAATTAATTGAGCTCAAATATTCACATACCCTAAAACAGCCCTTTTTATTCTCTTGGGGTAATGCTTTAGGTATTGCATAAGCTTGTTCTTGTTTATTGCTTTTGCAAAACTCTTTATTGCTTCTTTGCTTAATCGCTCTTTAAAATATACCATGTCTATTAATGTTTTTTCCTTGTCTGAATAAGGAAGCCAGAAATCTCCGTCTTTGTAATAATCAAACCCGAAAAGGTATTTTTTTTCCATTCTCCTTAGTAAAACATTCACCCCCATAACCTCTCTTACTCCTTGTCTTATTTTGCTTGCTGTGAGAATTACTGGGATTGTTTCCTGCTCCCAGAGATTATGAAAGCTTAGGGAGTTTTGCAATCCTAAGTATGAGGGCTTGAAGCAGAACACAATTAAGGAAGGGTCACTATATCGTGTGTAATAGCCTTTTGCCAGCTTCTTTATTTTCCCTTTTAAAACCATGTTTCTTATTAATTGCTTTTGGTATTGCCCTGTGTTTTTTGTTTTTTTTACTATTCTTGCGATTGAAGAAAAGCTTACTACAGGACTGTTTTTAAAAAGCTCTGCAATTTCCTTTTGGTATTTTTCTTTTCCCATGTTAGCTGTAAAAATCCTTGATGTATTCCTTTATTTTATCTATCTCTGGTGTTAAGCCTTCAATAATCAGAACTTTTAACTCTTTTTTGTCAACTGGCTGCCTGAAATTATCAATCAGGAGAGGAAGCTCATGTTTTACAGCATCCTTATTTTTAACATATCTGAGTAAAAAGAAAATATCGTATAAGTCCCTTATTTTACACCTGTTCAGATATGCATGGACTTTTTCCTTTATTAACTGCTCAGGGCTTAATGTGTAGATTGTAATCAAGTTTCCTTCTGAAGTCTGGTATTCCTTTAATACCCCTTCTGCTTTTTTGAATACTGCCTCAAACCTGATGATGGTTCTTGCAAACTCAAGATTTGTGTAGACGCTGTTTTCACTGATTTTTTTCTTTAAGAGCTTAAACCCTTTGCTTGTTAGAGCTTCAAAAAAAATGTCCAGCTTGGACTGGTCTTTTTGAAGGTATACATCAATATCTTCTGAAAACCTGTTGCCTTGGTAGCATCTCCAGATGCTTGTTCCCCCATGGAGAACAGCCCGGTCAAAAACATGGTAAAGAGCTTCAATTATAATATCCTGGGCTTTAGCGATTTCTTTATGGCTTGCTTTTTTAAGCTTTAATATTAATGGAATCATAAGAATTAACTAAAGTTACTAATATATATAACTTTCGTTTATTTATAAATAAGAGGGTTAAATGGGTTAAGAAGGGCTAATCTAAAGTTCTGGTTGTGGAGTTTCCTCCTTTCTGCTATCTGCCTCAAAAGAGCTAAATCAAAACATTTAAATACTAGTTACCTAATAGGTAACCCTATGACAATAGGAATACCTGCTTATGGATTAAAAGCCTATGCCTTGTTATTTTCAAGGCATGGTGTGAAAGAGAGATTCAGGCAGTCTGAGTTAGACTGGATAGTGTCTGTCAGCATGAAAAAGAAGATTTTTTCCTTGTTATTACGCTCGGGATGGATACGAAAGCATGCTAATGATAGTTACACCTGCATTAACCCTTCTGATGCTGTTAAGGGGTTATTGGGGTTCAGAGTTCCTGGGATCATGAAAGAAGCCAGAAAAGATTATGCATTCACTCAATTGTCCTCTGTTGAGGTCTGGTCTGACTTTTCCTATACCCAGAGGGGATTGGAGAAATCGCCTTACTTCATCAAGGTTTTGCTAAAAGACTTGGGTTATTGGAAAGATTTTTTCAACCGCAATGATATCCCAAACTACATAGTATCTGGAGCTACCATTGGTGAGTATGTTGTTTTGATTCCAGTGCATCAATTGTCTTTTGAAGAAAAAAATGGCTTTAAAGTTGATTCATTAAAAGAGACTTTAAAGTATGCAAAATCAAATGAGATGTATGCATATGCATCGGACTACATAAGACAAAAATATGGGGCACTGGCATGAAAGAAAACCTGTTTTCGCTTAGGGAAGAAGAAACATTTGAGGCTCTTCAAGACTTAAAAGATTGTGCCTTTGTAGTTATTGGTGGTTATGCAGTAAATGCATACACGCTTCCAAGATTTTCAGTTGATTGTGATATTATCATCAGGGATAAGGGTGAGCTAAGGAAAATAGAAAGACTGCTCATGGACAGAAATTACATTCAAAGGAAACTTTCCTACAATATCCGGGATTCTGGATGGTTTTTAAGATATGAGAAAAAGCTTGAGAACAATTTTATAGTGAGCATGGATATTTTGATTGACCATGTCAAGGATAGAATGACTGATGTTGATTTTTCAGCAGGATGGATATTTGAAAATTCTGGCAAAAAATCCCTGAAAGGGAAGACAATCACAAAAGAAATTCAATTGCGTATTATTAATATTGATGCATTACTCGTCATGAAGATGATAGCATGTAGGTCAACTGATATACGAGATGTCTTCATGATGATGCCTTATGCCAAAGATAAAGAATGGATAAAGAAAGAAGTGGCTAAGAGGTATGATCCCAGAGAAAGAATCCAGAGGATTATTGATAAGATTACTTCAAAGCAATTTAAAGATGGACTCTCGGGAGTTTATGGTTATTTTGATGCAAAGGTATTTGAAAAACATAGGAAAGCTATTACTATGTTCTTGCATGATTAAAGGTTTTTGTTTTACCTTTTTAGTCTAAGATCCTAGTTGTTGGAGTCTCTGCCTCTCCACGCCAGCCATCCTGGTATTGCCTGCTTTTGCTTTCCTGTTTTGCTAATCTCCAGACCTGCAGTCTTGCGAACATTAAGCTTATTGTCCAGAAGAATTCCTTAATGCTGCGAGGGTAGGAAAAAAGGATTTTTAACCCTCTTAAAGATTCTCCAAGCATTGTGTTTTTTCTTCTCTTGAAATCTGGGAAAAGTGAGCTGAGGGCAATATGGCCTTTGATATTTCTTTTTTTCTGGTTAATCCAGTCCTGCTTGTTCTGGGGGTTCATAACATAGACAAGTGCTTGTTCTGCATAGCCTACCTTGTAGCCTTGCTGCCAGAACATGATTGGGAGGACATTATCTTCTGAGGCTGCTATTGGAAATTCTTTGATTATTGAATTTCTCATGGCAAATAAGTAACCAGAGACTTCAAAAAACTCCTTGTTTTGTGCTAATGCTTTTCTTGTCTTGTTCATCTCGTCAAATAATAAATGGCTCCAATAGCCAAACTTGTTAGTTCTTGGGTTTATGGTTGTTGGATGGCCACAGACTATGCCAGTTTCCTTGTCTTTAAACTGGCTGAGAATTTCATGGACAGAATTATTACTTGTGTAAACATCCCCATCTGTGAAGATTAAAATATCCTCTGGATTACTGCTCCAGGACTTTTTGAGCAATAAGTTTAGTGCAAATGACTTGCCTTGGTCAGGGTCTTCAAAATACTCTACCTCTGGATGGTTTTTGTATTGATTAAGGATTAATTCCTCTATTTCCGGGAATGGGTCTGCAACAATGATTTTAAATGGCTTTGGAATGTTTTGCTGAAGAAAACTATCAATAGCTTTCTGGGTTGATTTTGGCTCCCTGTAACTTGTAATAATAATGGTTATCATATTTTATGTTTATCATGTTTTTTATTGCTTTAAGCGAGGTCAAATAAATCCTCTGACAGCCTTATTAAAATCAGTTTTTCTTTTCCGGCCAGGCCTTCTATTCTTACTTTTACTTTACCGTGCTTGCCTAAATCAGATTTTTCTATTTTTTCTATTTTTATGGTTTTATCTTCTAACTTAATTGCATCCCCTGGCTTAAGCTCAATTGCTTTTTTCTGCATAAGATGATGGCTTTATTATGTTTTATAAAGTTTATTGTATAGCTGTTATTATGGCTAAATCAGGGATTATATTGGCTAGCGGGGGATTGGACAGTGGGGTTACTGCTTACTATGCCAAGAAAAAGCTTGGTTATGATAAACTATTGTTTTTATTTTTTGATTATGGGCAGAGGGCTTTAAAGGAAGAAGAGTATTGCTCAAGAGAGCTTGCTAAAAATCTTGGAGCTGATTTTAAAAAGATTGAGCTAAAATGGCTTGGTGGAATAAGCACTGCTTTGCTGAATAAAGATGGAGAAATGCCTGATGTGAATGAAGATGAGCTTGGGAATATTGAGAAAGGGAAAAAAGATGTCCTGAATTACTGGGTGCCTTGCAGGAACTCTGTTTTTTTAATTGCTGCTTTAGCACATGCTGAAGCTTTATTTTTAAGCGGGAAGGAAAAGCCTGATGTGTTTATTGGGCTAAAATGCGAGGGCAGGATTCCTATGAAAGACACTACTCCTGAATTTGTTAAAGCTATGAATAAACTGGCTGAGGAGGCTACAAATGATGGGGGATATAAGGTAATAGCTCCTTTAATTGACTATGACAAGGATGAGATTGTTAAGCTTGGTTGTGAATTAAAAGTGCCTTTTGAATTGACTTATAGCTGTTATGCTGGTAATAAGGGTCACCAGCGTCCCCCTTATCAACCCTGTGCAACCACTAAGAAAAAGATTCCTGTTCATTGCGGGGGGTGCGAGAATTGCGTGCAGAGAAAAAAAGGATTTTACTGGGCAGGGGTTGAGGATAGGAGTGTTTATGCTAAATATAATATTTGTTAAGGTTTATAAAAAAAAGTTTTGGGATAATCCTTGCATAAATCCTCTAGTGTTGTCCATCCCTCTTCTTCTAGGTTTTTCCAAAAAGAGGTATACTTCTCTGGTTTGGTCATTGTTGGGATGATTACCTGATAAACAATTCCTTTACCATGCTTACATCCCTCCAATGCTTCAAGGGATTCTTTTTGTTGTACTGTTGAATTTGTTACTTTCTTCTCTTTTGTTGTTGCTTTTACCTCTACATAGTTTATTTTCTCCCCTTTTTCGCAAACAAAATCTGGGTAATGAAATAATCTCTTTTGTTTCTTTAGATGTTCATATGCCCTATCCAGATCTTTCATAATCTGTTTATAATCTTTAAGCTGTTTAATCCCCCATTCATTGCGGAAAACATCTTTTCCTTTTTTGTTTAAAATGAGTTGCCCGTCGCTAGTTATCGGCTGTAATTTCACGACTTTCCAGCCTTTGTTGAGATAATATTCTGCAATAACTAACTCTGCTAAAAATCCTCTTATCTTATTCATAACCCTTATATCTATTTTCCCGTTCATCATTTATCTATCTTTTTCCTTTCTTTGAGTTTTAAAAAATTCTCTTGGGAGATAATGGACTTTCCAATTTTCTGCTCAAGCTCTTTTCTAGTATGCTGGGCTATTTGCCCGCCTTCCTGAGCAGAGTCTTTGCACTCATCAAAACCTTTTGAGTCTTTTGCCTGAGTGATGTCTGTGGTGGCTTTTTCTCCAACCATGGTAAGAATGAGCTCCCAGTCCTGCATGTGGTCACGAAGATTCTGGTTTTTCTTTGTCAAGCCTTTGAACTGCTTGTATTCCTGAGTGGTTTTGCCAAATGTTGCCTTGCTTATTTC
>DATDYH010000161.1:0-3418 GCA_035289045.1 Candidatus Nanoarchaeia archaeon | reverse complement strand
TTCGGGTTTGAAAAGGGAGAATCCCTTTCATTTGAACCTGCGCAGGCACTAAGCCACAGGATTTCTCAATCTCTTAGCGTGTGCCAAGAGTTGGTCTTAAGTGTAGCATGCTGTTAACCAGCAACCTGCTCATTTGACCTGACTCTGACACCCCCGCATATCAAGCCCTCAATCTCAAGGCTATTTAAACATTTTTATTGCAATTTTTTCATAAGCTCTGAAACAATTAATCTCTTTTTTTCAGTAGAAAGTTGAAATAGTCTTTTCTTTACCATCTTTTCAGATACTGTGAAGATATAATTTAGCTTAATCACACTATCCTGAATAGCCCCCTCTTTCTTTGTTAAAAGAATCCCTTTCATCTCAGTATTACTAGTTATCCCCATAACCACGACATTGCCATACTCCTCAAACAAAACAAGGGATGGCCTTGTCTTGATCTCAAAGGTGTCAGTAAACTGAATCTCTGCCAGAACCACTTCTCCAAACTTAAGCATTTTCCCAAGCCTCATCTTTTTTATTATCCCATAACTCCCTCATCTTAGGCTGCTGAATTTTATGCAAAAATTCATCATACTGATTCCTTTTTCTAACAACAATAAACAGATTACTCATCTTCATTAGCAGCTCATTATATGTTTGTCTGGGGTATTCTTTAGCCTGTTTTAATTTTTCAATAACCGCCTTATCCAACTGGATTGTTGAAACATCATTTACCATATATAATCACCTATATTTCTATTATATATCTACTATATAAGCTTATCTCTTTACAGCTTCTTAACCTCTTTAACCAGGGTTTTCATAGGCTCATGCAGGAAATGCCACATGCAATACCCCATAACCTCTGCTTTTTCATTGCACTGGTATCCTGTCTCAGTCAATGCCCTGCACCTCCCGGTATCCATCCTGCACTCATTGCAGATCCCAAACCTGCTCTGCGCTGATTTATAAGGCAGGAAAAATACCCCGCATTTCTTGCACCTTATCTTATATTTTGAGATTGCCATAGGGAAATAATAAACACCCTCAAGCATAAAAGCCTTCCCATAAGCAAAAAGCACTCCAAAACTCTTTTAAAATCCAAGAATTCCAGAGTATCATGCTAAAAGCGGATTTTCATCTCCATACGAAAGAAGACAAAGAAGACAACATAGCTCATTCAGCAAAAGAGTTGATTAAATTGGCAGCAAAGCAGAAATTCTCAGTATTATCTTTCACTTTTCATAACTATCTCTTCTATCCTAAAGATTTGAGCCAGTTTGCAAAAAAACATAACATAACCTTAATCCCTGGGGCAGAACTTACAATCGCAGGCAAGCATGTATTGGTTCATGGCATAAAAACCCTCCCAAAAATAACAAGGCTACATGACTTAGAAGAAATCAAAGACCACACAATTATCACAGCTCCCCATCCCTTCTTCCCAACAGTAAATGCACTGGGCAATCAGCTGATAGAACACATTAACCTATTTGACAACATAGAATACACAGCCCGCTACAATCATTTGATTAACTTCAACAGAAAAGCAGTAAGCATAGCAAAAAAATATTCCAAGCCCTTACTGGGCAACTCAGACTGCCACCATCTAAATTATTTTGGCTACACTTTTACAAACATTGCAGCAGACAACAATCTAAACAGCATTATTGACTCATTAAAATCCGGGAAATTCAAATTAGAGACAAAGCCTATCCCACTAAAGCCCCTTCTCAAATCAGGCTTTGAAAGTGTATACAAGGAGTATATCCTCAGGAAATAACCTCCAGTGAGTAAAGAGAAATGTTTTTATATGCTCTATAGCCTATTTTTAAATGTGTCATTTAAATCAATATTAAAGCCTACAAAAGAAAAAATAATACTGGACCTCTTAATCTCAATGATACTTATTGCTTTGTCAATCTCCCTTCCCCAGTTAGGCATCCAGCATCTGCTCTCCCAGATGGGCCTGCTTGAAAAAATTTTCAATACATTAATGAGCTTCATAATAACTTTAATCATCTATTATCCATTAACAACAGGCTTGCTGTATCTTTACAAAATCATCACCAAGGAAAGGCACCCATATAAAAAGCCTGAAAAACTAAACAAAAAAGATTTAGCAATAGCTCTCTTCTTTATTTTAATCCTTAATCCAGTATCAATCTCGCTAATCTACTCAGCAGCTGTTTACCTGAATAACGACATCATTCATAAACCCTGTGGCTTGGAAATAATAAGGTTTACAGATGACTCCCCTGCACAATCAGCAGGCATAAGGCCGGGAGAGGTAATAATTGACATCAACAACAATCCAATCAAAACAAAAGAAGATTTCTTGTCAGCAATTAAAAATGAGCTGCCAGGAAAATACATTGTGGTAAAAACAGCTGCAGAAGATTATCGGGTTAAATTGGCCCAGGACCCCATAACAAAAAAGAATATAATTGGCATAGTTGTTAAGGAAAAAGTCTGCTAAATTAGAATTCCCTCATATACCTCATCCAGACAGCATTCTGGCTCTTTCTGCCATCAAGCAAAGTCCTGCTATAATGGACTCTTAGCCCAGTATCACCAAGATTCCCCTGCACCCCAAGATTTGCCCCATTTACACCTTTAGCCAAGTCCCTATACACTTTTGGGTTAAAACCTGCTCTTTTCAACAACCAGAAATCTCCAAGATTAATAGCAACATCAGCATACTTCATCTTCCCTTTAGTGTATCTCACATCAACAGCAAAATCTCCTCTCTCATCTCCATTGCATGTATTTGCCCCGCCAAAAGCAAAATCCTCAATAAATAAAGGTGCGGTAATATCACCAGTAGTGCTTGCACTATTCCAGCTGTAATCCAATGTCCCAAAAACAATATTAACCGGAGAAACTTTTTTACCAGTTCTTGCCCTAACTTCTAATAATCTACCCCCATTAACATTCCTGCCAAACCTCATATAAGCCTGAGAGCTTCTCTTCCCGGTTTTCACCCCATACAAACAATTTCCCTCCCAACCCGGGCCCCCTCTTTGTCCACCGCCCAGGCTAAGACTATGAATCTTTCCTTTAACATATCCAACTCCAAGCAAATTTCCAAAGTTATCAACAACAACCTCTAAGTTAGCAAAAGGAAAGTTAATTCCAGCATCAAACCCTAAGCGGGTATTTCTTTTCCTTTCTCTGTATAAATTCTCTGCTTCCCCACCAATAAATCCATTATTACCTGTATATAATCCCAAAACCCTTCCCTGGTTATGCTCTCCATCCACTACCCCAAGATTTATCCTGTAATTATCAGCCCCTAAATTAACACCATACTTGGTTAAGCCATTATTAGAAGTATCAATCATAAACCCCTTCTTGCCTTTCTTTACTAAACTCTGGGTTCTTATTGCTCTTGCATTATTAACTCCATCAGGCTTACTCCTTATTATAGTATCAT
>DATDYH010000160.1:0-5444 GCA_035289045.1 Candidatus Nanoarchaeia archaeon | reverse complement strand
AGCCAAGCTTTATTATTTATGCAACCCTGCTATTGGCCCCATTAGCAGCCCTGGGCATTCACTATCTTCTCAATATACACTGGGAATCAAAGATAATCAAGGAATTAACAATCTTCATTCTTATTTTGGGATTAATCTTTTCAGCAGCATCTTATTTAAACAGCTATAAAACTTCCCAGCCATCAAAAGCAATAATCTCAAGCCTAGCCTTTCTGGGGCAGAATACTCCTGAAGATTCAGTCATTTTATCCCACTACACCTATGGCATCTGGATTAACTCGCTAGCCCTGAGAAAAAATGTAATGGATGAGCAATTTCTCTATGCTCCGAAGCTCAATAAAAGATACAAAGATGTTCGGGAAATCTTCTCCTCAAGAAACTTAGAAAGGACCAAAGCGCTTTTAAGCATGTATGCAGTAACCCACATCTACATAACCCCGGAAATGAAGCAGGGGTTAACATGGGATGCAGAAGAGGAAGGGTTATTATTTGTCTTAAAATTCAGCAAAGAGGATTTCACCCAAATATACAACAAGAATGGCATTGAAATCTGGCAGGTAAAAAGATGATAAGCTTTTTCATATGGGCAGTGTCATTCCTCTCTTTGTTCCTCGCAATATTCTGGATTATAGTGCTCTATACAAAAATAGCATCCGCTCCAGGGAAGGCAGAAGCAAGCAAAAAAATAACTATCCTTGTTCCGGCATTGAATGAGGAGCAGACAATTGCCAGGACAATAACTTCGCTGCAGGCATCCTTGTATAAGAACATTGAAATCATAGTAATCAATGATGACTCAACAGACAAAACAGCCTCAGTAGTTAAGAGCTTCAGGGGCGTAAAGTTAATCAATAACACTCATAGAGGCATAGGAAAATCATCTGCCTTAAACGCAGGCTTAAAAAGAGCAACAGGAGAGCTTCTTGCAGTTGTTGATGCAGATACAGAAATAAGCAAGGATGCTTTAACCAATATCCTGCCCTCTTTCAACAACCCAAAGGTTGGTGCAGTAATAAGCACTATAAAAATCAAAAATCTTGACAGCTTCTATAGCAGGCTTCAGAGAATTGAGTATATCCTCGCAACTTTCTCCAGGGTATTGATGTCAAAGCTGGACACATTGCATGTAACTCCTGGTGCTTTAAGCGTGTATAAAACCGCGCTTATCAGGCAGCTGGGCGGTTTTGATGAAAACAACATTACAGAAGACCTGGAAATTGCTTTAAGGCTTAAATACCATGGCTATACAATAAAAATAGAGCAAAACTCAATAGCATACACCAATGTCCCTTCAGATTTTAAGTCCCTCTGGGGCCAAAGGGTCCGCTGGTTCAGGGGGTTTATCTACAACACTGGAAAATACAGGAAAATGTTTTTAAGCAAAGAGCATGGCATAATGGGCAGGTTCCAGATACCAATAAATTTTTTTACATTAGCAGCCATCCTTTTTTCAGTATCTTTACTTGCTTATGGGGCTATAAGAGAGGGCTATTTTATCCTTCTTAAATTCCTGGTATTAAGATGGGAAATCTTAGACATAAGCTATTATCATCTTCCTTCTTTTAGGGAGGCAGTTTTAAATGTGAATATAGGCTTATTTTTTCCAGTTGCAATAACCTTCTTGTTAAGCCTTTTTATCCTGCATAAAGCCCATAAAAGCATAAATGAGCGCTGGAGCATATCACCCTCACTATTTATTTACTTTACTATCTACCCAATCTTAAGAAGCCTGCACTGGCTCACAGCATTTTACAAAGAGTCCTTAAGGTCCAAAAGAAGATGGTAGCAGCCCTGAATTATAAAAAACTGATTCTTGTAAGCTTAATATTGTCATTTCTAATATTTATCTCCGGGCTGCTTATTGGCCTGACATTTGATGAGCTAAGGACAAATGACTTAACAATTTTTCTAAATGAAAACGAATTCCAGACAGAAAGCTACCTGATTGAAAGGCAGTTTCTTGAAGATTTTGGCCAGGATAAATGCAGCCTGGCACAAACCAGGGTGGTTGCCTTGTCAGACCAGTTAGGAGAAATCGGCAGGACATTGACAAGATATGAATCAAAAAGGCTGCTCACAGGAGAAAAATACCTTCAGCTTAAAAGCAAGTACCTCATCTTTGAAATAAAGCTCTATACAATTTTAAAAGAACTAAATGACAACTGCAAAACAGAGGACAAGCCAATTATCCTTTTCTTTTATGACACGAATGACCAGGCATCTATCCAGCAGGGTTATATCCTGGACAGCCTGGTAAACAAGGAAAAAGCAACAGTCTTCTCAATTGACCGGGAATTTAATGACCCCTTGCTTGAGACAGTTAAGCATTATTATAACATCACAAAATCCCCCACAGTAATAATCAACTTCAATATAACAAAGGAAGGCCTTACATCTCTCGCAGAGCTCACTAACCCAATAAAAAATGAAGCATAATCAAAAAATACTTCTTGGCATAACCTTTGCAATTGTATTGGCATTGTTTATTCTGCAGCACAGCCTGAGGCTTTCCTGGGACTTTATGGCATATGTTCTTAACAGCGAATACCTCTTCTACCATGGAAATTATTTTGAGCTGTACCGCGCCCCATTAACCCCGATAATCATCGCAGCATTCCATACTTTTGGCAGGTTTCTTGCAGAATATCTTTACATTATCTTTGCTGCAGCCCTGCACTGCTTCTCATGCATCAGGCTGGGAAAAAAATTAGGGTTCAACCCCCTTATTTATTACTGGATCTCTCTTACACCATTCCTGCTGGTCCGTGGATTAGCAGAAGGAACAGAGCTGCTTTCCCTTGCCCTTATCCAGCTGGCACTGGCAACGCTTGAAGAAAAAAAATCAGCATTCTTCATAGGCCTGGCATTCCTCAATCATTATGCCAATCTTATTTACACTCCAATCCTTCTTTTCAAAAAAGACATGAAGCAGCTTGTTATCAGCGCATTTATTCTCTTGATGATTGTCTCTCCATGGCTAATCTATAACCATCTAACAACAGGAAACCCATTTACAAGCTTGGCAGATTCTTATGCATTAAATGTAAAGTTCAGGGATTATCTCAGCCAGCCTTTTAATTTTATCCACCTGCTCGGAGCATTAGGCTACTACCTGCCATTTTTAATATACGGCATCTACCTGAAGTTTAAGCATAAGCCTGAAAAAGCAGCTCTCATTATGGCCTTTCTTATTGCTGCAGCTCTTTACTCATACTCGGCAGTTCCTTTAAAATCAGCAAGATACCTTATTGTTCTGCTAATTCCTGTTGCTTATTTTACAATGGCAAGCATAGCATCTTTTGCCAATGTGAAGAAACTAGCATGCACAATTCTTGTTATCAACCTTATCATCAGCATAAGCTTAATAGCTTTTACCCCCATAATTACTCTTGAAAAAAAAAGCACATACCAGAATATTGAGCTGCCTGATGAATGTGCCGTATTATCAAATGCATGGGTGCACTTAAACTATTTTGGAATAACCTCACAATCCGCTCCCTGGGAGCAGCTTCTGGCATATGAAGTTAACCAGGGTAGCAGAATTGTTTTGTTCAAGCATATCCGCGACCCGCAATATCCAGATGCAGCCTTCAAATCGCTCCCAAAAATTAAAGAAAATGCGCAATTCATCATATTCGGAAACGCATCACTATGCAGGCCCCCTCCTCAAAAAGTTACAGCAACCTATATAGAAAAACTCAAAAGAGTCTATAAGCTGGGTTATAATGAGTCCTTTGAAGTGGCTATTTTTGGCATTAAGTATTAAGCAACAAGCCTGTATTTCAGCAGGATAAGCGCAGCTTGTAACCCATGCCTAAACCTGATTTTTTTCCCATCTTCCCTCTCTCTGGGATAATAATGGACAGGCACCTCTTGTATCTTATACCCTCTTTTCAGGCATTTGGCAGTAAACTCTGGCTCAAAATCAAAGCCTTTAGCTCTAATGTCCAGTTTATAAAAAATATCTTTTTTAAATAGTTTATAGCAGGTTTCAATATCAGTTAATTTTGCATTATAAAGCATGTTTGTAAGCCAGGTTATTACTCTATTGCCTAAGTAATATACCCCAGAATACTTTTTATCCAGAAACCTTGAGCCATAAACAACATCAGCATGGGTTTTAACCGCGCATTTAACCAGCTTATTGTAATCCCCAGGCTCATATTCCAGGTCCGCATCCTGGATAAGGATAAACTCGCCATGAGAGTTTTTTATTCCAGTCTCAATAGCCTTCCCCTTTCCAAAATTTTGGCCATGTTTAAAAATTTTAATCCTGCCCAGAAATTGTTTTGCAATACTGTAGCTTTTATCACTGCTGTTATCATCAACAAGAATGATCTCTTTCCTGGCATCATTAATCTTAGCAGCAACAACCTTGCGCAACAAGCTTGCAATTGTCTTCTCTTCATTATAGCAGGGGATAATTATTGAAATTAACACACAACTAATCTGCCATGCTTATTTAAAAGATTTTCCACTACAATAATCTTTTTAAGTTAATCTTCCTTAATCAAGCCATGCAATGCGATATCTGCGGGGCAACAAAAGGGGAGTTTACCAAGGCAATCATAGAAGGCTCCATCCTTCAGGTTTGCTCCCGCTGCACAAGGTTCGGGGCAGTTATTGAAACTCATTCAAAAACAGATGAAGCTGAACTGGAGAAAAAATCTCTTATCAAAGATGCTGGCAAAGGCTTCCATTTCATTGACCCTGCAGAAAACATCACCCAGGAATTTCCATCACTAATAAAAAATGCACGGGAGAAGAGAAAACTCTCCCATGAAGAGCTTGCAAATGCAGTCGCTGAAAGAGAGTCCGTAATCCAGAAAATTGAATCAGGCTCATTAACCCCCTCAGTAAAAATAAGCAGAAAGCTTGAGCAGTATCTTGGAATAAAATTAATCACCCAGCAGAAATCAATTCCAGCCATCCAAAAAACAGAAGCGCAGGAAAAAATAAATATTAAAGACCAAAAACTAACAATTGGGGACTTGCTCAGGTTGAAGTTCAATGCTAACAAAAAATAATCTTGCAATAGGGTTGTCCAGGCTAAAAGGGTTTAGCAGCCCAAAATTAATGCTGGAGCAGTATTCTCTGGATTCTGAAACAGCCTCACTAATCTTATGGACAGCTTACCTCAATAAAGACATTAACAATAAAACAATAGCTGACTTAGGGGCTGGAACAGGCATCCTGGCAAAAGGCTGCTTGTTATTAGGGGCAAAAAAGGTTTATCTTGTTGAATCAGACCCAGCAGCAATCGCAACAGCAAAGCAAAACATCAAAAGCAAAAAAGCAGCCTTCCTCAATCATGATATAAAAGCGTTTAATGAACAAGTTGATGTTGTCATCCAGAATCCCCCGTTTGGCACAAAACACAAGCATGCTGACAAGGCATTTCTTGAAAAAGCATTTTCCATATCCAAAAAAATCTACTCTCTTCA
>DATDYH010000159.1:0-7517 GCA_035289045.1 Candidatus Nanoarchaeia archaeon | reverse complement strand
TCATCTGGAGCCCAATAAAAGTAATTGAAGAATCCAAAGCCCATGTCTATGACTTTACAGTTCCAAATGAGCATAATTTCATTGCTAATGGCTTTGTTGTGCATAACTCAGAAAAAAGAATAAGGGAAATCTTTGAAGATGCGGAAAAAAATGCCCCATCAATCATCTTCTTTGATGAAATAGATGCAATAGCCTCTAAAAGAGATGAAGTCTATGGCGAAGTAGAGAGAAGAATTGTCTCCCAGTTACTAACTCAGATGGATGGCTTAAAATCAAGGGGAAAAGTAATCGTCATTGGCGCAACAAACAGGCCAAACTCAATTGACCCTGCATTAAGAAGGCCGGGCAGGTTTGACCGGGAAATAGTAATAGGCCCCCCGGACAGGAAAGGCAGGCTAAATGTCTTAAAAATCCATACAAGGAACATGCCCCTGACAAAAGATGTAAAATTAAACAGGTTAGCAGACATAACCCATGGCTTTGTCGGCGCAGACATCTCAGCATTATGCAAAGAAGCAGCCATGAATGTATTAAGAAGGGTTCTTCCTGATTTAAAGCTTGGTGAAAAAGATGAAATTCCTGAAGGAGTATTTGAAAAATTAAGAGTTACGCAGGAAGATTTTGAATATGCATTAAAGCTTGTCCGCCCATCTTCATTAAGAGAGGTCTTAATTGAAACTCCAAAAACAACATGGGAAGACATTGGGGGCTTGGAATCAATCAAGCAGGAATTAAAAGAAGCTGTTGAATGGCCATTGAAAAATTCCCAGGTATTCAAAAGGCTTGGCATCAGGCCCTCAAGAGGCTTGCTGATGTATGGCCCGCCAGGAACAGGCAAGACCTTATTGGCAAAAGCAGTTGCAAATGAATCAGAAGCTAACTTCATTCTAGTCAGAGGCCCGGAATTATTAAACAAATGGGTTGGTGATAGTGAAAAAGGCGTCAGGAAAATCTTTGAAAAAGCCCGCCAGTCCTCTCCAGCAATAATCTTCTTTGATGAAATAGATGCAATTGCTCCAAGAAGAGGCTTGTCAGAAAGCCAGGTTACAGACAGGGTTGTTAACACTATTCTGGCAGAGATGGATGGCTTGGAAGAGCTCGCAGAAGTAATTATCATTGGCGCAACAAACCGCCCTGATATTATAGACTCTGCATTGCTAAGGCCAGGCAGGTTTGACAAGCTGTTATTAACCCCCCCGCCAAATGAAAAAGGCAGGCAGGAAATTTTCAAGATTCATACAAAATCCATGCCCCTCTCAAAAGATGTTAACTTAGGAGAGCTGGCCAAGAAAACAGAAGGTTTTGTCGGCGCTGATATTGAAGCAGTCTGCAGAGAAGCAGCCATGCTTGCCTTAAGAGAGGATATAAAAGCAAAAGAAGTAAGCAGCAATTTCTTCATAAAAGCCCTTGATAAGGTCAAGCCCTCTATTTCAAAAGAGCTTATGGACAAATACCAGGAAATCGAGGAAGGTTATTTTAGAAAAGCCCGTGCAGGCCTGGCAAAAGAAATTCCAAGTTATGTTGGCTAATTTTTTAAGCACCCATGGTTTTCTTTATTTCCGAGGTTTTTTCTTTTATAAAGAAAAAAGCTCAGACTGGATAAGCAGCCTTAATGCTCTTTCTTAAATTATCAAGAATAAATTCTTTTCTCTGGTCAGCAAAATAGTTTGCCAGGTCTGTTTGGGTTATTATCCCAACAAGCTTTTTTCCCTTAACAACAGGCAGTTTCTTAATATGGTTTGTAATCATGATTCTGCTTGCATAGTAAACATTTTCATCCGGAGCAACAGTTTTTAATGGGCTGCTCATGATTTCCTTAACAATAGTCTCTGTAGGGTCAAGATTCTTGGTAACCAGCCTGTAAACAATATCCCTCTCAGTGATTATTCCGCAAGGGGAATTATTATGCAGGACAATCAGGCAGCTTATGTACCTGTCCCTCATTATTCTAGCAGCTTCCTGTATGCTGGCTTTAACATCACAGGTTATCACCTTAGAAGACATTATCTCCTCAATAGTATCAACCATAAAATAGCAATCTTTTGGTAATTTATATAACTATCTTTTCTACCTGATGTCTGGAGAGAAATCAACTTGGTATTCTGGAATCCCTAAAGCAAGGCCATATGCCATGGCTTTATCATATCCTTGCTTATCAGCCCTCTCAATGAAAAATATCTTCCCTCTGAAAATAATATAATGATAGCTGCTGTTCTTGAAATCAGCATACCAAGAGCCTCCATGCTTACTATCCAAAGCCCGGCTCAGCTCTTCAGCAATCTCTCTTGCTTTACTCTCAGGAATCTCAACCTTATGCAGGGTCCATTTTTTAAGCCAGGGAGTTTTATGCCTCTCATTTACTCTTTCTACTTTTGTTGCAAGAATTTTTATCTTGTCAAGAACATTCTTGTCTTCAAGGCTTTCCTCTATTATTGTTCCTTTGAAGCTGCTCATAATTTAAGTGGGATACATCTCTCTGACATTTTTACTTAAGCTCTTCATGACAAACTCTTTTCTCTTCTTTGTGAAGTAATTATTAATATCAGTCTGTGTAACAATCCCGACTAGTCTTCCTTTTTCATCCAAAACTGGCAGTTTCTTAAACCCCTCTTTCTGCATCAGGCTATGGGCATAATATATGTTTGTATCAGGCTTAATTGCTTTTAAAGGCGAACTCATCACGCTTCTGGCAGAAACAAGCTTAACATCCAAGGCATTTGCAGCCACTTTCTGTGCCATATCTCTTTCAGTGATAATCCCTGCAGGCGCACCAGCTCTTGTAATAATCACAGTGCTGATATTATATTTTTTCATTACCCCTGCTACATTATAAATGCTCTCGCCCTCATCAGAGGTTCTTACATTCTTGGACATGATTTCTTTGGCAGTCTCCATATAACAAGCAAACTCAAACGCATATAAAAATCTATCTTTTCCGCAAAAAGAACATTCTCTAAATCTTCCTGGTAGTAACTATTATCGGGTCTTTAACAAGCACAGTATGCTCTGCCTGGCTCACAAGCCCAGAGCCCTTCTCCCATAGCTGGGAATATTCATGCAGAACACCCTCTCTTTTTAACAATCTCAGCCCAAAACTAACCTTAAACTCGGGAAACTTTCCCAAAAGCCATCGCCTTGAGAAAGGCAGGGCATTATACTCATTAATTATAAACCTTAGCAGCTCTCTTGCATTATTATCCCTTACATTTTTTATATTAACCACTTTAAAAATCCCGGAATCTTTTCTCTCTTCAATCAGTCCAACACCATTGGTTGCAAAAGGTTCAATAGCAACCAGCATCCCATCTTCCAGCTTAGTTCTGTCTTTATTATCAAAATTCGGAATTGTTAATCCCGCATGCTGCTCATATCTCTCAAGCAAATGCCCGGATAAGTTTTTCACACTCTTAAACCCATACCCAGCAATAACCTGCTCTATCACCCCCCCAATCTCCCCAAGCTCAATCCCTGGCTTAATAATCTTTAATGCACTCTCAAGCGCTTTTTCCGCAGCCTCAGCAATTTTTTTATTTTCATTATTAAACACAATTGTCCTGGCATTATCCCCTATCCAGCCATTAACCTGCACTCCCACATCCAGCTTAACAACATCATCTTCATGAAAAACAATCTCTTTTTCCGGGATGCAATGCGCAGCAATATTATTAATAGCTATCTGGACAGGAAAGGCAGGCTTTGCATTCAGTCTTTTAATCTCCAGCTCTGTTTTATCAATAACCTCTAAAGCATTAGCGCCCAGTTTAATCAGCACGGCACCATATTCAAGCACCTCAGCAGCAATCTTTCCTGCTCTTATTACCTCAGCTTCCATAAAATTCTCCAAGGCTTTTCTGCCCCCCACTTATAACCTGTTTAATATCAATACCAAAAACATTAAAAATATTTTCTATTACAGGCACCACCTGGTTATCAACATAATATCCAGCATCATACTCTCCCTCCATGCATAGCTCAGGCATAACAGCCTTGTCCCTTATCATTCCCTTCCCCTCTTTGATTATAAACCGAATCAGGCTTCCAGCCCTTACACTAAATCCCTGTGCTCTTAATTTTTTGGCAACCGCAACATGCGGGCCTACTTGCTTATAATCCTCAATCTCCCTTTTTAGCTGGGTGAGTATAACCATTTTTTTGTTCTCAACCTCTTTGTTTTTAATCTTTGCTATAACATCTTTCGCATAGCTTAACGCGTGCTCATATCCTCCTTCTTTTAAGACCATCTCCAGCACATTCTGCTGCACCTCCCTTGCAACCAGGCTCCAGTCCTTCCTCACAGTCTCAAACCCGACAATTTTTAATTTATTATTACCATCAATCAAGGCATATTTTTTCTTAGCTCCAGAAGCTTTCCCTTTTTTAGCAACAAAAATTCCCCGTTTATAATACTTTTCAAGCTCAAGTTCCATAAACTCCGGAAGCTCTCTATTGCTATCACGCAAAAATTGGTGAACATCATTAATAGTCTTATTCTCTAAGACTAAACAACTACTGTCAGTATCCCCATAAACAACATTAAACCCAGCCTCTCTGGCTTTTTCAATTGTCTTTTGTATATATTCCCTGCCAAAAGCAGTAATGCTCTCAGCGCACTCTCTTGAATAATATCTTGCTCCAAAAAACCCAAACATCCCATAAGCAGAGTTTGCTATTGTCTTTAAGGCATAAGACCTTGCCCTTAATACACTATTATCAGGCTCGTTCTTTAAGATTTCCTTGACCCTTCCCCTTCTTGTTATAATCTCCCTTATTATTGCAGGAATAAACCCCTTTTTCTTGTCATCAAAGAAATAAACAGCCTCCCTGCCCCCAATTTTTATTACAGGCGTCCTATACCCATGGCTCTTGTTTAAAGTGCTGGGAGAAATATTTTTTGCAATAATAATGCTCGGATACAGGCTTCTGTAATCAAGCATAACCACATCTTCATACAGCCCAGGAACAGGCTCCATCACAAAAGCTCCCTGGTAAGTATTAAGCCTCCTGTCAGCAATTTCGTGGTGCATGGGCTTGCTCTGAATCAGCTCATTAAACTCTTTTGACCTTTTGATCAGGTAATGCTCAACAATCTGCCCATAGCTTAATCTGCACATCTCAAAAGGCGTTACCCCAATAAGCCTGACAAGCTCATGGAAATTATCTTTTATCTTGTTAAATACCCCTAATGTCAGCCACGCATCTTTTAAATTATACTCGCATAATCTTCTCAGGTCATTATTATCCCAGCACTTAGCTATTTCATCAAGCCCAAGCCCATCTTTCCCCTGCTTTAACAGCTCTTTTGCAACAGAATCAAGGTCATAAGCATCAAGCTTCAGGCTTTCATCCATTGTTGTTTTTACAAACTTGCAGACATCAATATGCGGTATGCCAATAATCCTGGATTTTCCACCTGCACCATATTTAACTTTTAGCAAGCTTCCATCCAGCCCAAGGTCAAGCTTTATTCCAAGATTATCAGCCCTGGCTTTAAGATAAGGAAAATCAAAGCCATCAGAATAATACCCAATAATGTAGTCAGGCTTATACTCTTTGAGCAGCTCTATAAATCTTTTAATCATTCCGCTCTCATTCTCAAGCACCTCAACAAAATCAGGCTTGTCCTTAAATTCTTTCCATGTAAGGACTCTTTCAAAATCATCCCCTCTCAGCCCCATTGTGATAATTGGCTCATTCACTCTTTCAAAGCTTCCTGTAAACCCATAAACCTCAATATCAATGCTTAATACTTTTAAATTATCAATAAACCTCTCCTCAGCAGCCCAGACCTTGGCATGCTCAATAACCTCAACACCCTTAACCCTGCTTAGATACCCCTCAGCATAGCATAAGCTTAATGGTATGATATTTTTATCAATTAAATATTTCTTGCCAAGCCCAATATCAGCCTCTTTAATCTCCAGCCCATCAAACTCTTCCCGTATATGTCTAATAGCTGCAGGGTGGTTTACATAAACTTTTAAAGCATCAACAGGCTTGTCAAAGAAATTCATCCTGCATTCTTCTGTCTTTAAAACCTTGTAATTCTCATCAGCAAGCTCTATATAATCCAGCTTTTTTTTGACTTCTTTCAGCCCATTGCCAATAACATAGCAGTAGAACTTAAACCCAGCATCTCTTACAATAACTTTCTTTCCATTAACATTCCTGCCGAATAAGCTGACAACCCCATGGCTGTCATAATCAATATCCAGGGGATAAAACATAATTTTTGCCTTTTCTTCAGCCATCCAGAAGCTATAGAAACCAAGTTATTTAAAACCTTTCAATAGCTAGTACTCCACCAGTTTAGCCTCTTTCCTGCTAAAATATTTTTCAGGATTAAACACAAAAGCATATTCATCATCAAAATACCCGCATTTTATCTCGTTTAATGGAATCCCGGTTCTCCTGCTCAGCATTAAAGCATAAAAATAAACCTGTGTTGAAGCAAACCTTTCATTAAAAGCACCAGGCTTATAATCCCACACCCAAAGCTTGCCATCCTCTATTCTTATAATATCAACATGCCCGGTTAAAGGATACTCACTTTCAAACATTTTCTTATAGCCATCTAGCTCATTTTTTTCCATCCAGAGCGGAACCTCAACAGCAACTGTTTTATTGTCTCTTTCAAGCATAAACACCTGCACTCTTGAATGTGCTGATTTAAACCTATCATTGTTTAATCTCAGCCCCTCACAGGCTAACCCGCACACCTCATGCCCGGAAATCCTTTTAACTTCAAATGGAAGTGAAAATTTAAGCTTTGAACTTCTTGGCCCCGAATTAAAATAATCATTAGGGCAGTTAACAAACATCATCTCCAGGTGCTTTTTCAGGCCATCATACCCCGACAACATTCTTAACTTTGGGAAATGCACCCTGTAATGGTAAAATCCTCCTTCATGTGCTAAAGAAACTGCTTTTATCATCTCTTTTCATTCTCAGCAATAGCCAGTTACAATATAAACCTTACCTCATCACCCCTTTTAAATAGTCACAAAAGAAAAGCTTATAAACAAAAATAACCTCTCAAAACCATGGGAACACAGGCAAAAACCCAAAACTTCATTTCAGAACATCCAGAATTGCCAATAATTCTTTATCAAGGATTAGATAAGAAAGTTTATGCAATAGGCCCGAGTATATACTACTGGCCAAGTAGAGTAACAATTCAAAGCATAGACGGGGACGCTTTTGAAGAGATGTTAACTTATGTAGGAATACCTTTCTCAGAATATCATCCTAAGTATCATCCTGAAAATCCAGACAAACCACAAGAAGAACCAGATGAATCAAGAAGCAGGCTCCATAGAGTTGGAGCTGCAGGAAACACAGTTCTTCAAAGAGAATTTATAACTCCTTGTTCACCACGACTTATCGCTCAAACTATCATTTCGGCACTTTCAAAATTAACCCATGGTAGATGCCGGATATCTTATAGAGAAGCTCCTATGACCAGTATTGAAAAGGCTTTAGAGGCGTATTGCTTCAAGAGAGATCCAAAAGAAAGGGTT
>DATDYH010000158.1:0-4636 GCA_035289045.1 Candidatus Nanoarchaeia archaeon | reverse complement strand
GAAGGTACATAAGGTCGATTGAGGAGCAGTTAAAGCTTGTTAGAAAAAGGTTTAAGGTAAAGAGTTACAAAACTTTCCGCTCAGGGGTAAATATTCATTCTTTAGTTGTTATTGATTTGTGACTTCCTGGCAATCGAGAATATACTTATGCCTAAGGGAAAGTTTAGCCCTGAAATAATCAGCTTGTTCTCGATTGTTAATAGAAATTTAAGAAGGTAATTGGTGGGCTTGTTTAGATTATATACCTGGTCTTGCTGATCATCGCTTAACATCAGGACTCTTTGAAATGTTCTTGTGATAAATGCTGGAAGAAACAAGGTGAAATTCCAGTATGAAGACCTCAATATTTTGAAACCTGAGGAGGCTAATATTGATTCAAGCCCTGCCCTTGTGTATCTTTTTTTATGCTGATTTGCCAAGTCATGCGAGCTCCAAAGAAAGCTAAACGCGGGTGTGAATACCAGGATTAATCCTTCTGGTTTTAATATTCTGTTCCACTCGTTTAATGCTTTTTCTTCATTATTTAAATGCTCAAGAATATCTGATGCGATGATGATGTCAAATTCTTTGTCTTTATAACCTGTTGATTGAGCATCTGATTTAAAAACATTTTTTATTCCTCTTGCTTTGCTTAGGTCTACTGCTGACTGGCTTATGTCAATCCCCTTAACCTGCGTAAATCCGGAGGTGTTCAATTCCTGAATCAGGATTCCTGATGAGCAGCCAACATCCAGTATGTTTGCATTTCTTTTTTGGTTCTTTAATAAAGCGAGGATTAGCTCTCTCCTAGCAAGAAACCACCAGTTAGTTTCCTCCATTGCATGATATTTTTTTTCAAATGCTTTTCTCATCTTAACAGTCACGAATTGCTCGTTATAAATTTTTATAGATACAAAATATGCCTTTGGTTGTTTCTAACCTATAACCGCACTCTTTAAGTATTTCGCAGCCCTCCTTGTTGCTGATTATTGTCTGAACATTCAGGGCTTTTAAATCTGATGCTAATGGCTGGCAGCTTTTTTCCTTGAAATAGTCATTTGTTTCCTTTAGTTTTTCAAGATATGCCGGGCTTGCGACCTGTGGGTACCATCCTTCCACTGAGGGGATGTTTTTTGTTGCTGCATAGGAATAGAATGCTTTCGGATAGATTGTTTTTGTAAAGTCACCAAGCAGCATAAATCTTCCTTCTATATCTGGGAGAAGCGATGCAGCGTCTTCGTATTCCTGATTGTATTCTTTGTAGGGGGGTGTGTGGATGATGTTTAGTGCTATGCTTAGTACTGTTATTAGAATAACCAGCAAGATGAATCCTTTTTTTATGCTTGATTCAAGCTTTGAAAAATCGGTTTTTAATGAAAAGAAAACTGTAAAGAAGATAAAAAACATAAGATAAGGATCTGGAAAAATGTCTTTTAAAACCGGAATAAAGGGAGTTAGCCTAAACAGGAATAAAATGTTAAAGATTAACAATGGCAAGAAGAAAATCAGCTCTTTTCTTGATTTGTTCTGAGACTTCCAGTAAAAGTAAAAAGAGACCAAAACTGCCAGGCTGATGGCTGTTGCAGCAATATTTGTATACACATCTTTTGCGTGGAAAACCAAGATCCAGTAGTTTTGCCTTAATGTGGGGATTGCACTCTCTTGGGAGATTTTTGCTATAAACGGGAACCACCAGAATGAGGACAAGATTAATCCAAGGATAAATGCTGCCGCGATTTTAAGCTTCTCCTTTAATGGCTTGATCAGGAATATGCCTAAAAATAGGGTTAAGGCAAAAACACCAATCCCCTGATAAGTCAAGAGCGTTGCTGCGTAGAATAAACCTGCAAATAAGAACTTCCAATCAGTTTCCTTATCCTTGTAATAAAAAAGGATTAAAGCAAAAATAAAAAAGTTAACCCATGCAAATAGCTCGTGGGCTCTGCCCAGCCTTATAAAGTTGCCAATTGCAATAGCATTTGATGTGAAAAAAAGAAAAAATGCTATGCTCTTTACCTTTGATATTCTTAGAAATTCTGCTTTATAAATGACTAGGAATATTAATGCTAATGAGAGGATTATGGATGAGTATAAGGCTGGTTTTACATCACCAAACAGCAGGTAGATGGGGTAAGCTGCATAATACCATCCTGGTGGGGAGTGCTGGAAAGAGATGAATCCATTGTACCAGTAAGGGCAAAGATTGTGAAAACCGCATACCTTCACAAAATGCAGCTGAGCCATATAAGAGCTCATGTCGTTTACATAATCGAGAGGAAACTGAAACAGGAGTTTAGACTGGTCTATTAACCTGTAAACCAGATTAATTGCCAAGGCAATGATAGGCAGATACAGCCATGAATCATTATTGTAAAATCTTCCCATAACCTGGTATAGAATAAGAACTTTTTTATAACCTTTTATTTTGGTAAAGATATGAAATACTCTGTGATTATACCTGTTTATAATGAAGAGAAGATTCTTGATAAGACATTAGAGAGAGTTTATGCTTTTCTTAAGGAACAAAAAATTGATTTTGAGGTAATCATCGCAAATGACGGCTCTACTGACAGAACCTTGGCTGTTGCTGAGAGACTGGTTAAAAAATACAAGAAACTAAGAATAATAAGCCAGGCACCCAATCAGGGCAGGGGTGCTGTGCTTACCCTGGCTTTTAACAGCATTCATGGGGAGACTGGGGTGTATATTGATGCTGACTTAGCAATTGACTTAAGCTTATTTCCAAGGCTAATGGGTGCTATTGAAGAAGGGTATGATGTTGCTATTGGAAGCAAGCACTTGAAAGAATCGGAAATTGAATACCCTATCTTAAGAAGGATTGCAAGCAAGGGTTATTCTTTTTTAACAAGGTTGTTCCTTGGCTCAAAAGTAAGAGACTACCAATGCGGGTTTAAGGCGTTTAAGAATGAGGTTCTAAAGAGAGTTTTGCCATATATAAAAGAAAAGGGATGGAGCTGGGATACTGAGATTATTGTTAAATCAGAATGGGCTGGGTACAAGGTAAAAGAGCTGCCTGCTAAAGTTGTTAATGTTTATGGGCGGGAGAGCAAAGTTCACTTATTCGGGGATATTAAAAGAATGGGGGGCAACCTGTTCAAGCTTTGGAAAGAAAAGAAAAAATATAAGTCCTTACTTGGGGGGGAGCTTTAAATAAGCCCTTGAGAATGCTTTTTCCGGATAGGTTAACATATCATTAAAGCTAAAGCAATTAACCCAGCATTTTGGGCATTGCTTGCTTTTGATTTTCTGCCTTGCCTTATCTGCAAGCTCGCTGAACCATATTTCCCTGAAAGAATTTTTCTTTAGGTTTCCCCATGGAGGCATGAAAAAACAAGGATGAACATCTCCTGATGAAGAGATGAAAGCTCCTGAATAACCTGCTGTGCATGGCAGCATCATGTCGGGGTTTCTTAAATATGCTTGTGCGATTTTAATATGCATCTTTTCAAATACATCCTGTTTTTTCTGGAGCTTGTAATGCTTATCTATGAATTCAAACATCCTGGCTGCTGCTTCTCCTGTTAATGGGGTAACTCTTTGGTTGTTATCATAATATATATCTGATGTCTGGGTGAAGGTTAAAACCCCTATGTCTTTTTTGTTTTTTAGATAAAAATCCTTAAAGCAATCAAGGTTATGGCTGTGAAGGGTTGACTGGTATCTTACATCTATACCTTGTTTCTTAAGCTCATTAAATGTCTTGACTGCATTATCATATGCTCCTGGCTTGCCCCGGATTTTATCATGGACCTCTTTCGGGCCGTCTAAGCTGATTGTTAGATGGAGTTCTATTCCAAGGTTTTCTATTGCTTTTGATTTTTCAATGATTAGCTCTGGCCTATAGCCATCTGTTGGTATGCTCAGAAATTTTACAGGCGTGTATTTTTTTGCGAGCTTTACTATTTCAACAATGTCTGGCCTTAAGAATGGCTCCCCTCCGGTTAATGAAAGCCAGATTAAGTTGGGGTTATCTTTAAACAATTCTTCATAGCCTTTTAAGGGAAGGGTTGCTTTTTTAGGGCTCTGCCAGATGCTGCAATTAAGGCAGCGATGATTACAAGTTCTTGTTATTTCAACAAGGAGCTTCCAGGGAAGCTGTTTCCCAAGATGGTAATCTCTATACAACCTTGCACTGATTACTTTGTTAAAAAGCTCTGTGTATTTTTTCATGAAATAGGGTTTAATAGGCATATTTTTAAATATATGGATGAGCTGATATTAAAAAAAAAGGTTCAACTAAAGAGGATGGAAATATGATGATTGTACCATTAATCTGCGCTTTTATCAGCTTTGCTGTAGTACTTTATCTTACACCATGGATGATAAGGTACTTATGGAAGATTGGGCTGGTTGTTAAGGACCAGAATAAAAAGGACAGGCCATTAATTCCTTTATCGGGCGGGATTGCTGTTATTGCCGGGATTTTTACAAGCATAATGATATATGTCTTTATCCGGATATTTTATTTTAAAGACTCTGGAAGCCTGTTATTAATCTTTGCTGCGCTGACTTCTTTGTTAGTTATTACCTTTATTGGGTTCTTTGATGACTTGCTGATTAGGAAAGACCTAGAGACTAGTACAGGGTTAAAACAATGGCAGAAACCCCTGCTTACATTAATTGCTGCCGTACCTTT
>DATDYH010000157.1:0-6197 GCA_035289045.1 Candidatus Nanoarchaeia archaeon | reverse complement strand
GAGCTGAGTGTATGTTAAAATATTTTTGTAATGATAGTCTGAGGATACTGTGATTTGCTTTTTGTAGCTTGAGATTATTGATTCTGTTGCTATGGGTGCTGGGGTTTCATAAGTAATGTTTACTGCTGTGGAGTTTTCTATGAGGTAGGTTTTGTTCCTTGCTTCTTTTGCTTCCTGGATGCCATACTGGATTGGTTTTGCTTTTAATGGAAACTTGATTTTTTTGTCCAGCGATTCTATGGAGATGTTTAGTGCTTCTATTGGGAGCTGGATTTCGTAGTTTGGAGTTGAGCTTTGGATTGTTTTTGACCAGGTAACTGGCTTGTTGATTTCTGCGTAGAGTTGCTTGGTTATTTCTTCTTGTGCGGTTGTTAATGTTGTTGTGGTTATATCTAATGGCAAGGTTGTGGTGGTTGTTTCTGGGAGGGTTGTGGTGGTTGTCTGGTTTGTGTCATTTATTGGCAGGGTTGTGGTGGTTTCTGGGAGAGTGGTTGTTGCTGCTTCTAATGTTGTTGTGGTTGTCTCGTTAGTCAAGTCAGGGGTTAAGTCAGTTATGGTTATTGGCTGGGTTGTTTGGGATAAGATTGTTTCATTCTCTGTTATTGAGGCTGTTAATGTGTAATCTCCTGGGGGCAATAGGATGTTGAATGTTTCTAAGCTGATGTCCAGAGTGGTGATGTTGTAGTCCTGAAGCCCAAGCTCTGTGACTGGCTTGGTGTAGTCCTGGGAGTTGATGTTTATTGTTATGTGAGAGGACTCTGGCAGGCTGGTTATTGATAATTGGAATGTTTCATTTAATTTGTATAAGCCTGACTCTGGGTTAAAGATGCTGTAGGTTGTTGGAGCTAGTATTGGGGTTAGGTATGTGATTATTAAAGGAGCTAAGATTAATAAGAGGGCTAGAGCTATTTTTAAATTAGTTGTCGGGGATTTTTTCCTAGAATGAGATTTACTCATGCATTACACCCCTTTTCTTTTTTGCTCTGTTATAGGTTGTCCAGATTGTTTTGTAGTCTCTTTTTAGAAGAAGAGATATTTTCCTGAAAGAGAGACCGATGGCTTTCAGATAAACAATAACTGATTCAAAGACTGTTAGGTTCTTGGAGAAGATTGTAAGGGGAATTGTTACCTGGGATGAGACATCCAGGGAAGGGAGGAATTTTGATTTAGCTGTTCTGTAGATTACGCCTACTGGGCCTGGATTTCTTTTGAGAATAGAAGCTATTTCAGGATAACTAAGCTCTTTATTCTCTCTAAGGTACTTGACTATTGCTTCAAGGATGCTAAGCCTGGTTGAGAAGATGGAGAGGGGGATGCCTGGCTGGTTCTGGGGAAAAGGGATGTTTTTTTCTTTTAAGAATTTAAGGAATTCTTCAAAAAGAGGGTATAATTGCTCTTTTGGCAACTCATTAAAAGAGGAGAATGCTAACTCTACAGTCTTGTTTGCGCTTTTTTCTTTAATCATTAGATACTACAAAAAGAATAGTATGTAAGATTAATTTATATACTTTTCTTATATTATATTTAACTGAGTAGTCAGATGAGATATAGAATAAGGTTATAAGAATATTATGTAAGCTTAATTTATGTGTTTTTCTTATATTATATCTGACTAGAGATGCATAATGGATATAGAATAAGTTAAAAAGAATAATATGTAAGATTAATTTGTGTATCTTTCTTATATTATATCTGATTAGAAATGTAGAGTAGATATAGAATAGGATAATAAGAATATTATGTAAGATTAATTTATGTATCTTTCTTATATTATATCTTATTTTTTGATATTTAGAGAACTAGGGATTATTTTGCTTTACTAAACCATATGCTTTTATGGTTTTTGAGTGTAGAAAACACTGAATTGTATTCTATAAAATAGATATTCAAAACACTAAAATTCCTTTGGAACACTAAAATTCTAAGAACACTAAAATCCATTGGATTTTGGTGTGCTCAAGAATAATGGTTCTTGTATTTTGGTGTGCTCAAGAACTGGTGTTCTTGACACAACAGACAAGAGACAAGAGCACGGGTTAGGTTTTTAAAGCAAAAGAGCTTCTTGGGATTATGGATAAAGCAATTTCATTAGTTGTATTTCAGGACAAGAAAATAAGGAGAGCATGGTTTAATGATGAATGGTTCTTCTCAGTAGTTGATGTAGTTGAGGCATTAACAGAGAGTGTAGATGCTAAAGATTATTGGTATCGGCTGAAGAAGAGAGAACAGGAATCAAGTGGGGCTGAGTTATCGACATTTTGTCGACAACTGAAATTAATGTCTTCTGATGGAAAGAACTACGAAACTGATTGTGCTAATACTAAGGCACTTTTTAGGATAATCCAGGCTATACCTTCTTCTAAAGCAGAACCTTTCAAATTATGGCTTGCCCAGGCTGGATACGAAAGAGTCCAGGAAATAGGGGATCCAGAGCTTGCCCAGGCCAGAATGAAAGAGCTATATATTGCAAAAGGATATTCTGAGGGATGGATTGAGAAAAGAGTAAGAGGGATAGCAATAAGAGGAGAACTAACTGACGAGTGGAAGAGGAGGGGAGTTGGGGAAGATAAAGAATATGCTATTTTAACTAATGAGATAAGCAAGGCAACTTTTGGAAAAACAGTTGATGAATATAAGAAATTAAAAGGACTCAAACGAGAGAACCTTAGAGATCATATGCATGATTTAGAACTTATTTTTACTATGCTGGGAGAAAGAGTTACTACAGAAATTACTCGTTCAAGAAATGATAAGAGATTTGATGAATGTAAGAACTCTGCAAAAGAGGGCGGTGAAGTAGCGGGAAATGCGAGAAAAGATGCTGAAAAAAGGATTGGTAAATCGATAATTTCTAATGAAAATTATCTTGATAATCCTGAAAAAGAAAAGCGAAAAATGCTTACAAAAAAATAATTTATTCCGGTTTTACCAGGCCATATGCTTTTGGGCGTTCAAGTTTTGTGATTCTTACAAGATTCTTTTTCATAAGATTGCTTAACTGCTTGCCTACTGAGCCTTCTGAAGTTTTTAACAGGAATGCTAATGTCTGGGCTGTTTTGTCTGAAGGAGCTAGTTGCTGGAGAATTGATTTTTCCATGGGGCTTAGTTTTTGCAGCGGGCTTTGCTCTGTTGATTGGGGCTCTTGTGGAGATTGCTCTTGGGTGATTTGTGGCTGCTGGATGAATTGCGCGGGCTGGAAATCTGGCTTTTTGCTTAGGCAGTCTTCAACATCAAAGGCGTTTATTGACTGGTTTTTCTTTCCAGCCATTTTCATGCATACCATTTCTGTATTTTCAAGGATTTTTCTTGGAATGTGATTAGAGTATTCAAGTATGGCTTCTATTGCTGATTTGTCAAAAGGGTTTTTATTGCATGCTCTTAATGAGATAAGGTCGTAGCCCTGGGAGCTTGTTAACTGGCCAACTAAGATTATTCTTTCTCCGATTCTGTGCCTGAAGCTCTCTGAGAATTTATCCAGTTGAGGGCTGATTTGGGTGATGACTATGCTTTTTATGTGGTTATGGTCCCAGTGAAGCTTTAGGGCTTTTAGCAATTCTTCATCACAGTCCTGGGACTCGTCTACCAGGATTACTGTGTTTTTTGGGAAGTCTTTTCCCCTTAATCTATTGAAGAGCGTGTTTTGCTTTTTTAGGTAATTAGTAAGGCTAAAGCCTGACTGGATGCCTGCTGCGTCTATGTAGAGGACTTTATGGTTTTTTAAGTTTTTTTCAAGCCACCTTAATAAAGAGGTTTTGCCTACTCCGGTTGGGCCATTAAGAAAGCAAACATCTCCATTATTAACATACTGGATTAGCTCCTGCTTTTTATTGTCCAAGCCAATAAGTTCTGTGGATGTTTTTATTGAGAATGGATTTGCTTTCCAGCCATAATAGTCATACCACATAATGCAGTCAGTCACTTTAGTATTAATAAAGATTATTGTGATTTGTTGATGTAATGGAAAGATTTATATATGTTTATGTTTAAACATAAACTATGGTAAAAACAATTACAATTACTGAAGAAGCTTATAATAAGCTAGCATGGAATAAAGATAAAGGTGAGAGCTTTTCGGAAATGATTAACAGGAGCTTTGCTAATAAAGAGGACATGAGCAAGTTAATTGGTGCATGGAAAGAGGTTAATGATACTTTGATTGAGGAGATGAAAAATGGGGTGGAGAGGAGAAGAAAGACTGCTGGAAGAGAGAGAATGAAGGAAGTTTTAAGGAGTTTTGATTAAGATGATTTGCCTGGACACTACTTTTATTATAGATTTATTAAAGAAGAGAGAAGAGGCTTATAAGAAATTTCAGGAACTTAAGGATAGAGAATGCGCCACTACCCTTATTAATATTTATGAATTAAAGATTGGAGCTTACAGAAAATTAGGTGGGGGAATGACTTCAGGGCAGCTGGAGGTTATAAATAACCTAATGGCTTTTATTAAAATACTTCCTTTAGATGCTTTGGCTGTTGAGCAGGCAGCTAAAATTAATGCTGAATTAATGAAAAAGGGAGAGCTAATTGATGACTTAGATATATTAATTGGAGGGATTTGTATGGCTAATAACTGCAAGCTTATAATTACAAAAAACAAATGGCATTTTGACAGGATTCATGGGCTAAAGGTTGAAGGCTATTGAAACACTAAAATTCCTGCGGAACACTAAAATCCATTGGACACTAAAATCCATTGGATTTTGGTGTGCTCAAAAACAGATGTTTTTGACATAGGTTTTTAAATTAAGCTGTTTTTTGATTTTTATGTACATCTTAAAAGAAACCCCTGATGACTTTGTTGTTGAAGAGGTTATTAAGAACCTGGAGATTTTGAATAAAGGAGAGTATTGCTACTTTACTATTGAGAAGAGGAACAGGAATACTTATGATGTTGTAAAAGAGATTGCAGGGAAGCTTGGGATGAGGGAGAGGGATTTTAATATAGCTGGGATTAAAGATAAAAAAGCTGTGACTTTGCAATATGTTTCTGGGTTAAGGGTTAAGAAGGGGAGATTAGAGAGATTAAGGATTGCTAACTGCAAGATTTGTTTTCTGGGCTATGGAGATGAGAGATTAAAACTAGGGCAGATTATTGGGAATAGGTTTAAGATTGTTGTGAGGGGGCTGGAGGAGCCTTTTTCCACAAGTTCATTTATGAACTGTGGCACAGTTGACAAGTCAACTTGTGCTTTTGGAAAGAAAAGAGCTTTTGAAAAAACTTCGGAAAAAATAAATGTTTCGGGAAAAAGAAAACTTATGTTTATTGAGAATTACTTTGATGAGCAGAGATTTGCAGGAAGGAATGCCCTGCTTGGGAAAGCCCTGGTTAAAAAAGAATTCAGAAAATTCTGCTTTATGCTGAGGCTGAAATGGGAAGGTGGGGATTATGTTAGTGCCATAAGGATGCTGCCTAAGAAAAGATTGATATTTTACATTAATGCTTACCAGAGCTGGCTTTGGAACAGGGTTGTTGCTGAGTATTTATTAAATAAGCCGGGAAAATACTGGAAGGTTGATTATTCTTTGGGGGAAATGGTTTTTGCTGATGAGATGCTGGAAAACATTGAAGTGCCTATTATTGGGTATGGGGAGATTGAAGGGGAGTTTAAGGAGAGTTATGAGGAATTATTGAAGGAAGAGGGGGTTAAGCAGGATGATTTTTTAATCAAAGAGATGCCTGAGCTGGTTAGTGAAGGAAGCAGAAGGAGATTGTATGCTTGTGTTAAGGAGATGAAAATAAAATATAGTAATGATGACAAACACAGGGAGAAGATTAAGGCTGAGATGGAGTTTCAACTGGGTGCTGGAAGCTATGCTACTATTGTTGTGAAGAAGATGTTTGGATAGGCTTTAATTCCTCGTCCCTGCCTTTATGCCAGCCAAAGTGGCCTGTTAATTTTGAATCTACTTTTGAGATTTTATTATTGAGGTGGAGGAGATAACCCCCTATGCCAAAAGAGATTGATAGGTTGAGCATTACTAAAGCAAGAATTACCTGCTCGGTTTCCCAGCTGCCTCCAAGCAGGATTTTTAGGATTTGATATATTATAATAACTGCCAAGATGTATGCAATTACCTGGCTTATGATGTAGAATATTGTGCCTATGTCTTTTTTCTCTTTTTCCATCTTAATTGGCTGTGAGCATTTTTATTAACAAGGCTATTGAAAGCAGGATAATAATAAGGAGTACTATC
>DATDYH010000156.1:0-3186 GCA_035289045.1 Candidatus Nanoarchaeia archaeon | reverse complement strand
GGTTGTAAAGCGCAAGGTATTTTCTGTTTTTGATAAAACAATCCAGGAAGCTAAGATGCATACAGCGCTGCTGTCTTTCTCCTGGCCAATAATGTTTACAGGATTGTTGTTTACAGCAACAAAATGGACAGACACGCTTCTTCTGGGCCTGCTTGATACCAATACCAGCGTAGGATTATATAATGCAGCCCTCCCAATAGCAGGGTTGCTAACCCTGGTTTACACAGCATCTGGAAGTTTGTTCATCCCTGTACTTTCTGAGATGTACAGGGAAAATGAAACAGCAGTCATGACTAAAGTCGTTTATAGGCTTAATAAATGGGTTTTCCTAATAACCTTGCCTGCGTTTATTCTCGTATTATTATTCCCTCAGCAATTGTTGACACTTTTGTTTGGGGCTAAGTACTCTTCAGCAGCATTGGCCCTGCAAATATTAGCAATAGGTTATTTCTTTGGCGTCTTAATGGGCCAGGTCGGGGCGTTGATGAATATAACAGGCAAAACAAAGGAGAGAATGTTTGTCTGGCTTTCAGGGGGGATAATAAGCATAGCTCTTAATATTTTATTAATCCCCAGGTATAGCCTGATTGGTGCAGCAATCGCCTCAACATTAACATTTATCTACCTTAACATGGCAAGCTATTATTGCATTAAAAAAGCCATAAACCTCAGGCTAAACTCTAAGGACTATCTCAAGCCTGTACTTGCAGCCACACCCCCCTTAATCATTAGCCTGGTTTTCCTAAATTTTTACACGCAGATAGGCATAATGCTCTTTGCCATAATCTCAGCACTATTCTTTGTGGTTTACTTTACCTTTGTGGTTTTAATAAAAACATTTGACATTGAAGATGTTAAAATTCTTACAATAATTGAAACCAAGCTAGGTTACAAATTTAACAAGTTGCGGGCTTTCCTGGAAAAATACTCTGTCAAAGATAAAGGTGTTTAACCCCAGATAGAAGTCCATTAATATCTATATAGCTCTTTTCCCCATCAACAATAAGATACCTTTTCTTTGATTTTCCAGCCCCATACCCAGAATTAACCCTTAACTGTTCGCCCAACACAACCTCAAATCCTTTCTCGCAAGGGATATGCCCTGTAATCATAAACCTAGCATTAAACACATTTAAAGCCTTGTTTAGGTAACTTTTATACCTCTCAGTCCCATACTGGAACTCATTCTTATTCATTAGCATCTCCCATAAAACCTCCTTAAGCTCTTCTTTATGCTCAAAATCATCCAGCATCCCAGGTGAATAATCAATATCAGCAGCCCCATTATGGCAGATTAATATCCCCCCCTTAGTCCTGATTGCAAAAGCAAGGCTCTTAAAAAAATTAACATACTCCAGAAGCTTATCACCAGCATCCTGCTTAAAATGCCCTGTAAACTCTAACCCCCCCTTATGCAGGGCTAAGCCATAAACATGGACAAACTCATGATTTCCAAGAAGGTATATTATCTTTCCTGGATGCTCTTTAATCATCTTGATGATATCATCCAGCATTTCTACAGAGCAATCCTCACCAGCATAAGCGTGTATCACATCACCATTAAAAACAAGATAATCAGCCTCTCCAGCCTCAAGAAGTTTTAGAAATATCATCTTAACCTGCTTGTAGTCATTAATATCCCCATGCAGGTCATTTACAATCATCAATCTTCCCTTATTAATATTCACAACCCTATTCATTTTTCTTTAGAATAAAATTCATCCACTTCTTGTCTAAGTGAGGTTGTTCATCATCATAGCATAGCACAATTTCATAACCGATTTCCTCTAAAAATTTCTTTAAATCCTCTTTCACCCATTGCTTTCTGTACCTTTTATGCCCGCGGTTATAGTCCACTTTAGTGATATAGCCCTCAAAAGCCTTATCATGGTTTGTTGTTGACAAAAAGCAAAGCCCATTTTCCTCCAATAAATCCTTTACCTTCTCCAAAACCTGCCTGCAGTCTTCCTCCGGGAATAAATGAATAAACGCATCAAGTATTACTCCATGATATTTTGTTGAAGGAACAAAACCCAAAAAATCCTCGTAAATAAACTCAGAGCCAGGGTTATTGATCTTTGCATAATTAAGCATCTCTTCTGAGAAATCCAGGCCAGTTGTTTTAAAGCCCTCTTTGGATAAAAGATGAATATCCAGGCCAACGCCGCAGCCAATGTCCAGGATAAGCAGTTTTTTGGAAGAATTACTCCTCTTTAAAAGATGGACAAACTTGCTTAAATACTCTTTTTGATGATTAATAGAACTCTCCCATCTTCCCTGATATTCCCCAGCAAGAGCATCAAATGTTTTTTTATTAACCATTAAGTACTCTTTGATTTTCATGCCCTCAAGGTCAATATCATCAGCTTTAATCGCAGTGTCAACCTCTTTATTTAGCAGAATTATAAGCTCTCCATGCAATCTTGTCTCAATCTCTAAGCCCTTCCCGGCAAGATTGATTTTCTCATAAGGGTCCTCCTTCAGGTTATATAGCTCTTTATTCCCTGTAACAATGTTAAGCATATACTTCCATTCATCTGTGGTTATTGCAGTTATGGTTGTTTTTGTCCTAGGTTCTTTTAATGCATATCCATCAGAGCCAGCTGTTTCTGAAAAAGCTATCCTCCCATCGCTCTCCCACCCTTGGGTAACAGGCATCATACTTTTCCCGTCAATAGCGTTATAATTTTTATCTGGATTAAACCCGATTAATTCTAGGATTGTAGGAAGAATATCAATATTTCTTGCCATCTTTGTATATTCTTTTTTTGGCAATCCTGCCCCTTTTATAGCCATAAATGTCTTTAATGTATAATTATAACAAAAAAACCCGTATCTTCTCTCCCCAAACTTCTCTCCGTTTCCACATCCATGGTCAGACAGCACAATTAAAATCGTGTCATTATCTAGCCCCCCCCCAGAAAGCGTGTTTAATATTAGCCCAAGATAGTCATCAGCTTGTTTCAAAGCAGAGTCATACTCTTTTCTTCTTTCCTCTTGATTATAGAATCTTTCATCAAATTCACTCTCAAACTTTTTAATGAAGTTAATTGTTGTAAAAGTATGGATATAGCTGTAATGGAGATATAAAAAAAACTTCTTGCCATATGCTTTGTTCTTTATTCCCTCAATCATCTCTTTATGGCTGGCAAATAGGTCATCTTTGAATTCATCATGGATTGTAAG
>DATDYH010000155.1:0-11881 GCA_035289045.1 Candidatus Nanoarchaeia archaeon | reverse complement strand
CAACAACCAATATTTCAAGTGGTTTTGTTGTTTCCATCTTTATTTACCCTCTTCTGATATTTCAGGAATATCCTGTGATAACAACCTGTGTAATTTATCCATGTGAGGCAATGAAAGAGTTTTACTTTCTAGTATTATCTTCTTTCTCTCCTCTGCTTTAGGTTTATGTCTGCTTTCTAAATACCCCTCAATATCCTCTCTTTGTTCACAGTAAGGCAAATGTTCTTGCGTAAATTTATATCTGACCTCATAGAGGCCTCTTTCCGCCAACCCCCCTTCTAAAGCTTCTTGATAAGAGCCATCAATAGAGCAGTCAGTAACAAGGTGTTGGGTGTTAGGATCTGTAAGTGCTCCAATAACTATTCCATCAAGAGCAGTTACTAATACTCCCTCTGCAACATTACTTCCAATAAGGTGCGCAGCGATAACAACCCAAGGGACTATATCCGGGGCATAAAACTCATCAAGGTAGTCTAAATACATATCAGGGCTTGAGCCCCAAACAATACAGGACCTTCTATACTTGCGATTTAAAGCCTCTGTCTCATCCCAAACAAATCCCTCAATAGCATTTCTTACTCGATCGTGTGGAAAAGATTTAAACTGCTCCAATAAGAGTTCATGTATGTTTAACATTTTACCCCCCTTTCAATTTCAATAAATATTGAAGTATTTTCTTCACAGGCCATTTTATTTACCTCCAAGGTCAGTTTTTATTGCCATATCATAGTAGCAAATAAGCCACTAAATAAGCTTAAGTAGTAGCATTATACTACTCCTTTATATGAAAGAGGAATATACAAGCATCTTAACCCAATTCAATCTCAGCCCCACAGCAGCAAAAGTCTACCTCACCTTGCTTGAATTAGGAAAATCAAGTGCAGATAAGATAGCAAAGAAAACAGGTAATTACAAAGCAAATGTCTATGATGCGTTAGAAAGATTAATAGAAAAAGGGCTTGCAACAGCCATAACAGAGGGGAATAAAAAGCTCTATCTTCCAACCAGCCCTGAAAAAATTCCCCAAGCAATTCAGGAAGCAAAGCAGGAAAAAATAAAAGAATATGAAAATTTAGAGAAGAGTATTCAGAAGATCATTCCAGAGTTACTCATAAAATACAAGAGCAAAAAAGAAAAAGACCTTTTTGAAATCTATAAAGGAAAACAAGGCTATCGAGCGATGCTTTCCGAGATTGTTAAAGAAAATCCAAAATACTGGAAGGGCTTCGGAAATTTACAAGTTCAGGAATATTTTCCATACGATTTCCCAAAATGGTTCAAGCATGTTAAATTCATGCTTTTCTCAGTAAAATCAGAAGCATTTACCAAAAGGCTAAAAGAAGCAAAAAGATTCACAAAGGTAGAAATAAAATTCTTGCCAGAAAATCTATACATGCAGATAGTATGGACTCTTTTCGGAGAGAATCTTCTTATATTGATTTATGAACCAGAGATCATAGCTCTAAGGATAAAATCAGATCCCGTTGTTAAAACCTTTTCCAGTCAGTTTGATTATTTATGGAAGAAACATAAGGGTAGTGGAAAATAACCATCAAAAACCAAAACTATTTATAAACCCATCCCTCAGCAAAGAACATGCAAATAGGTTCTTGTATCTCTCATCAAGGAAAAATCACAAAAGGCAGCTTAATAGTCGGAAGACTAAATAATAAAAAGCTGGAAATTCCAATAATCATAGCCGGGGGAAAGAAAGAAGGCCAAACATGTTTTATCTCAGCAGGCATGCACGGAGATGAGATTAATTCAATAGAAACAATAAACCAGTTCCTCAACCAGCTTAATATTAACGATGTAAAAGGCACAATCATCCTCCTTCCTTTAATCAATCCCTGGGGCTTTAAGCAAAGAACAAGGTATATTCCATTTGACAACCAGGATTTAAACAGGTGCTTCAATAAGCAGGGCAGAAGCATCTCCTACGAGATTGCAAAAACAATTTTAAAAGAGGTTGTTTCAAAGTGCAGTTACGGCATTGACCTGCATGATGGCAATAAAAACATCCTCCTTCCCCATCCAAGAATCCTTAAGGAAGACAATTCTCTGTTAAGAGAGATGAGCTATGCTCTGGGAACAGATATTATTCTTGAAAGGGAAGGCTCAGAGGGCATGATGGCAATTGAATCATACAGGCTTTTTAAGGTTCCAGTACTTACATTTGAGCTTGGCGGTGCATCAATAATCCGGGATGATTTTATCAACCAGGGTGTCAGGGGCATCAAAAATGTCTTAGTCTATAATGACAACCTTAAAGGCATCCTTGAACTTCCAATCAGGCAGTTCTTTCTCCAGGACCGGGAAGGCTACCTGGCACAAATCCCAGGCATCCTTCATATTGAAGTTGAGCTTGGCGAGGCTGTAAAAAAAGGTGAAGTAATAGCCATAATCCACGACCCAATAGCGAATCAAAAATCAATCATCAAGGCAAAATACCCAGGCATAGTATTTTCACTAAGAAAAGATGCTTTTATTAATAAGGATGAAACCATCCTCTCAGTCCTGCACTTCAGGGTTCAGGAAAGCACCCATCAGCTGATTCCCATCCAGGCTTCTATGCTGATTAACAGGCAGAGGTTAAGAAAAGTAATTACAAGGCCCACAATTATTTTAGATGACATGCTCTCCCTGCTTGGCTTTTCATACAAGCTAGTTGGCAAGACAATAAGCTTCCCTTTTAAGAAGCTTGAAAAATATATGAAATAAAAACTAGCAATGTTTCTGGCCAGCATCCCAACCCCATATCCCAGTACTTTAGGAACTAGCCCCTTTTTTTCTCTTCTTTCATCCTCTTAACCGTTTCTTTGAACGCTTCCACCTGCCTCTCTGTTAAAGTCTCATACCGAAGGTAATTTAGCTTGATGTTCCTCAGAAAAGGGTTTTCTTTATAAAACTCCTCTGGAATATCAAACAACTTTTTCATTTCAGGGTCTTTTACCTCTCCATTTAATTCTTTTTTCTGGCAGTCATAACAGCTGACAAACTTGTCTTTCCATGAAGCTGGAACATAATTTTTCTTGCAATGCCAGCATAATTGCTTGTATTTTGCCATATTTGTTACTGAACCTTATCTTAATTAAATAAGCTGCCCTGTCTGAGATTCGAACTCAGGTTTCGACCGTTCTCCCCCAATTTTCTTTTGGGATCCCCAGTTTTTTAGGGGATACAAACACCTTTTTTACAAAAAAGGGGTTTGTTGAGAGGGTCGTGTCCTTTCGGCTTTTTCTTCCCTCGGTTGCCGAGGGTTGACAAGTGCACCTTTAGCATCCTTATCCCCCTATGGTTGCACAGGGTTGATAAGGGCATCGCTGGTGCCCTTATGACCGGGCTAGACTAACAGGGCAAGTCTAAATAACCTATCTGGTTCTGGTTTTTAAAGTTAATTATAATAATAAAAGAGTATAAAAAGCATGCTTTCTAATCAAAAGCTATGATCTTTATTGGCATAGACCTTGCTTGGTCAGAAAGAAATGGCAGCGGTATTGCAGTTTTAAAAGGAAATAAAAAAGAAGCTAAGTTTTGTTCTGCAGATATTTTTCTTTCTGATAATGAACTATTAAATCATGTAAAAGAACAAGCAAAAGATGAGCAAGTGTTCATAGCAATAGATGCCCCCTTAATCGTGCCTAATGAACAAGGAAGAAGGGTTGCAGAAAAGCTTGTTGGCATGTTATTCAGAAAATATAATGCTGGGGCTCATCCAGCAAACAGAAAAAGGCTAAGCCAGTGGGGCGGAAAAATCCGGGGAGAAGAAATCTCCAAGCGCTTGGAAGCTATTGGCATCACACACAGCCCATATATTAAAAAATACGAAAATACAAAGAAATTCTTTGAGGTTTATCCACACCCCTCTATGGTGGTGTTATTTAATCTCAACAAGATTTTGCAATACAAATCAAAACCCAACAGGGATCATGCTTTTCTTGTAAGCATGTTTAAAAAATACCAGGATTATTTAGGCAACTTAAAAGCAGGTAATCCAAAGTTAAAAATTCCCGAAGAAGTCTTAAAAGTGGATACTGAAAAACTAAAAGGCAAACACCTAAAAAGCTATGAAGATAAATTAGATGCTATCTTCTGCGCTTATATTGCTTATTATAGCTGGTGCTGTCCAGATAAATGTGCTGTTCTGGGTAGTATGGAAGAAGGTTATATTCTAACACCTGTTTTTGAAGGCATGAAGCAGCAATTGAAAGAAATTAGTTCCCAGCTCAGTTTAGAAGAATTTAACAAAACATAGCCCCGGGAGGATTTGAACCTCCGTCAACGGATTTCTCCTTCCCTGTGGTTGCACAGGGTTGATAAAGGCCAGCCTTTTGCTTCCTTATCGGCCGCATAGGGTTGATAAGGGAAACGCAGGTAGCCCTTATTACCAGAGTCCGTTATCCCTAGTCCTCAAAGAGTTTGACCGCTAGACTACGGGGCTTTCCATTTATTATCATTCCTAACACTTTATAAAATTTATTCAATTCTCAATCTAGGGGTAAGTAAGATGGAAACTACAGAAAAACCAGAAATATTAGTAATTGACTGGAAAACCTGTTTCTTTGAAGGTGAAGAACATGGAAACCCAGAAGAAAGCCCCGTCTATAGAAGAGTGTATAAGCCCATGGAAGAGGAATTTTCATTCCTTCTCTATTTTGGCAGGGGATATGTTCCTGAAGAATTAATAGGGAACCCAAGAATCAATGCAGTTATCTTACACACCTCTTATTTCGGGAATGAAGACTTGGCATGGCTCATGAAGTTTCCAGACTCAACCAGAAGGTATGTTCTTTCTACTGTCCCAGACAGGCATAAAAAGATGGAGCAGAAGCATCGTGGAAGCATTGCTGTTATTGGCTATCCTTCATTAAAATCTAGGTTAAGAGAAGATATTTTAGGGATTCCAGCAAGATAAAGGCGTAGCCCTCCAAAACCTATAAAAACCCACAAAATCCAGAAAAATCATGCCACTAAAAGAACCAAGCTCAATGGAGGAATGTGTTTACTTTACTAATAGAGTTCTAAAAAACAATGGAAAAATCAGGGCATGGGTTTTCAGAGAGCAATGCCCTCGCTGCAAACAAGGCTTAATGGGCAAGCCCCTGGATGAAAAAACCCACAGGCCAAAAATCCGCTCTGAGATGTATGAATGCCCCCGCTGCAAATACACAGCACCCATCCAGGAATATGAAGACACATTAACAATCAGCATTCAATACACCTGCCCTTATTGCAGTCATCAGGATGAAGCCCAGCAGCCATTCAAATGGAAAAAAGCAAAAGTTCTTGATGAAGAATCCGGAAAATCAGCAACACTAAACTTAATCAGGTTCCAGTGCAGCAAATGCAGTAAAGACATTAATGTAACCAAGAAGATGAAATAGCCTCAAAAAGCGGGATTAGTTAAAAAATAATAAATTTTTCCTTTTGCTTCATTCAAACTTCTGTATGTTTCTAAGGAATAACAAGGGCACTCTTCCAGAGGATTAACGCCTTTTATCATAAAACTAAGGTTTTTAATTGATGAAGGACTAACAAAGCAAAGAATTGGGGTTAAGGCTAAACCTCTTTCCGGTTTTAGCAACGCTCTTTCAATTTCCATTCCAACACCATGGCTTGGGCTATTAACCAAGGCAACTAAATGCGTAGCTTCATCAACCCATTCCCTGTCAGATTTCCTTGTAAGAAACCATGGCTCAGCCAAACTTTTCCAGTTTTCCAAAGGTATACCCATCTTTTGAGTTCTTATTCTATCCATCTCTTCAGGGCTTCTTGCAGCAACATGCTTGCTTAAAACTTCAGCTCCCCCATCTTCCATAAATTGAACAATCTTCCATGCAAAGTCAGGCTCAGCTTCAGGAACACCCTTAATAGACCCGGAAAAATATACTTTTGACCCATAAAAAGGCTTATTTGCATCAATCATAATCATAAAGAGATAGAAAATTATTTAATTCTTTTGTAAAGATGAAATAGCTATCCCTTAACAGCCAGCTTAACATCACTTTCTTTAACAGTCCTTCTTCCAGAATGCTGGGCAAAAGTCCATGCCCTCTCTCCAACAGCAACAGCATGCTCTTCCAAATACTCTCTCAAAGCACCAGCAGCATCATCCCCAACTCTCGCAGCACCAGCTTTTTTCATCAACTTTGCCATGGCAGCTAATGGCAGTATTTTTTCACTCTTAGTTTTCATGCTTTAAATAAACTATTTGTAATATAAAAAACTACCCTAAAGCCAAAAAAGCGAGAATTTATATATTTTCAGCGCAATAAAAAATTATGCAAAACAGAAAACTCGGGATTATTTTTTTGATTATTAGTGTTGTAATATTATTGATTTTACTGCAGCTAATGAATGAGCTTAATAAGGAATCCGATGCTCTTGGATGTGTTAATAAAGACAAAGGATGCATAAAAGTTGAGTCTAGCCTGAGTTTAACACATATAGCTTTTGGATTTATAGGGTTTATGTTGGCTCTGGGATTTTATCTTTTATTTTTTGCAAAAGGCGAGGAAGTTATCCTTAAGAAGCTGGAAAGAGATGAAAGAAAAAGGACAAAAGAAGAAGAATTTGCTTTAATTTCAAAAGCTCTTGACGACTATGAGAAAAAGGTTTTAGAAGCTGTTAGAAGCGAAGAAGGCATCACACAGAACACTTTAAGAATTAAAACAGGCATGTCTAAAGCAAAATTAAGTTATGTTCTGCAGGATTTGGAAAAAAAGGAACTTATTGTGAGAGAAAGAAAAGGGAAGACTTTGGCAGTGTATCCAAAATAACCCAAAATTGGTTTATGAACAGCCAAATGCCAGAATTTTGGGCTTACAGGCTCTTTTTAATGTTGCGTTCATGGGATTAAATATATAAGGTTCTTTACTTCTTCCCACCCAATAAATAAAATCCAATAAAGAAAAGAAAATAAAGAAAAGAATAAAGGAGGGATTTTTGTGACCGAAGAACATCAGCATCAGGAACATCAGCATCAAAAACCAAAGGGGTCCGGAGTTGTTGAGATTAGCAAGTCAACTTTATGGATGATAATTTCCGGGATATTGGGAATTTTATTGGTCGTGAGTGTTTTTACACAAGGTTTTGGAATTGTGAGGGAAAATTCAGGGGGTTATATTGCTCAACCTTCACCAGGTCCTAGCCCAAGCCCTTCTGGCATTCCCCCTGGAATCGCTGTCGTGAATGCTAAAGAATTAGCTGATGATGACCCTTATACAGGAAATAAAGATGCGCCTTTAACAATCATAGAATTTTCTGATTTCCAATGCCCTTTTTGCCAAAGGTTTCATGATCAAGCCTATGGGCAGATAAAAAAGGAATACATTGATGCTGGAAAAGTTAAGTTTGTGTATCGGGATTTCCCTCTGGAAAGCATTCATCCCTATGCAAGAAAAGCTGCTGAAGCCGGGGAATGCGCTGATGAGCAAGGGAAATTCTGGGAGTATCATGGCAAACTGTTTGAGAACCAGCAGGTATGGTCCGGGGCTGGAGAGAGCGAGTTTAAAAAATATGCTCAGGATTTAAAATTGGATAGTGAAAAATTCAATACTTGCTTGGACTCTGGAAAATATGCAAATGAGGTAAGCAAGGATTTGGCTGATGGCGCACGCTCTGGGGTTCAAGGAACACCATTTTTTGTTGTTGGAAGTACGCCATTGAGTGGTGCTCAACCCTTTGCTAGCTTTAAAGCAGCAATTGATTTCGAGCTTGGGAAATGAGCAGAAATGATAAGATTAAAGATGCATTGAAAGGGGTATACCTTCTGCTCTTTTTTCTCTTTCTCTTTTTGTATCTAACACTAAATTTCTGGATTAACCAGATTTATCTAGCCTTGCCTTCTTTGCTGAACAGCAATTTGAAAATTGTTGTTCCATCCCTATTTTTTACCTTAGTTATTGCTGTTTTAACTGCTTTAACTTTAAATCTGGTGATTATTAAGGCGAGGGAACTGAGAAGAATTAAGAAATCATCAGGATTGGCTGCTTTAGGCTTGTTTGGAGGATTATTGGGTGGAGCTTGCCCGAGTTGCTTTGCAGGGTTATTTCCCGCAGTTATGGGGCTGCTTGGAGTTACAGCAAGCTTGAGCAGCCTGCCTTTTTTTGGGATAGAGATTTTAATTACTTCTGCTGGATTACTGCTGCTGTCAGTATTTTTATTGACAAATGACAATATATGCAAGATTAAACAAGAGGGTTTATGCCATGGTGCAGGCTAGATGCGAACATTGCAATAGAGAATTTGGAAGTGAAGAGTCTCTAAATCAGCATAATAATGCAAAGCACCCTGTCCATGAAAAGCCTAAAAACAGGTTAACAAATAAACAAAAAAGGAGCATAAGAAACTGGTCAATTTTTATTATCCTTTTTATTGTTACTGTTGGGGGTATTGCTTCTCTGGTTATTAATTCTAAAAATTCGTTGTCTGCAATAAGCCAGGGTCCTTATGCAGACATGTCTTTTCAGAAGGTCTGTATTAAAACAGGTGGGATGTGGATGAAGATGCAGCCCACACAAAATTATGCTCCAACAGGTCAACCTGCTTGTTATGGATGTATGCAGCGCAATGGCGACCATATCTGTGATAAGAATAGATACCTCAAAACACTGCCAGCCTAAGTTTTCATTTCACCCTGTTTTCCACAGGCATATTTAAGCTAAAGGGGCTTAGAAGGAAAGAAATGCTTTTACATGAGCTTTGAAGAGTCAGAAGAAAAATTAATAGAGCACATGGAGGGTTCTGGCTGGAATCCCAGGGAATTAATTAAAAAAGGAAAATTAAAACTGCAAAGAATGAACCCTTTTGATATTACAAGAAATGTTGATGCCCTGCTTGCCCAGCAAAAAGGCGAGTTATTAATTGATATAGACCCTGTAATTCTTCCAAGGGATTTCAAGCCTGATTTTGTTGTTATTGACTCCCTGACAGCTGTTGCATCAGCTTTTACAGGCAAAGAAGACTCATACAGGGTTTATATTGAGCAATTATTCAGGTTTTTTGAAAAATTAGGCAGCACAAACTTCTTAATAACAGAGACAAAGCAAATCCCAGAGATTTTCTCAGAAACCGGGGTTGAGGAGTTTCTTGCAGACGGGGTTATTGTTCTTTATAACATCAAAAGAGGAGAGATAAGGGAAAATGCAATAGAGGTCCTGAAAATGAGGGGCGAGGAGCATCAAAAGAGAATAGTTGCAATGCAAATCACTCCTAAAGGCATTGTAGTTTATCCTGAGCAGGAAGTCTTTGGCGGGCTTGGAGATGGAAAATAATAACAAAAAGATTTAAAAATAAGCAAAAATTTGCAAATAAGCAAAACATAGATAAATAAAGAAAAATTCAAAATTTTTGTTTATGAGGGGGTTGTTCCTATTTTGTTAGGAATAATTGGTCTTATTAATTGCTGCATTTTTCAGAAAAGAAGCGAGTTAAAGCAAAAGATTTATATATCTAGTGTATAATATTATATACTTGATGTATAATACTAAAAACTATGAAGACACAGAAAACAAGATTTTGGGCAATTTATTACGAATGCCTATGGAAAACAAAAGCCTGCATCAGATTGCAATAGATACGGGGTTATCTTATGTAACTGTACATAAAGTAGTGCCTCGCTTAATCAAAAGAAAGATAGTCAGGCAGGAAAAGAAAGGAAAGGCAAATCTTATTTCTATAGATTTTGAAAATGCTGAATTGGAAAAACTGTGTTCAGCTATTTTGTATGAAAAGAGCAACTTGATGAGGAAATATCCTAAACTTAAGCTTTTATCAAGGGAAATAGAAGAAGCCTTAACAGGTGAATTCTATATTTTGCTTCTTTTTGGAAGCTATGCTAAAGAAAATGCTGGAAAGGAATCAGATATTGATCTCCTTTTTATAATACCCTATAGGAAAGACATTGAAATATATAGAGAAAAGATTAATAACTCTTTGAGGTTATATCCTGAAGTAAAGAAAGATTTTAACATAGTGTCAACTGATGATTTGATGGATATGTTAAATGAGAAATATACTGTTGGCCGAAGCGTTTTTCAGCAGGGGATTGTACTTTTTGGAACAGAACATTATTATTCAATGGTGAAAAAATATGTTAGAACAAAAGGATATTGAAGAAGCCAAGAATCTCTTTAAGGAATGGGATTTAAATCATGTTTGGCACAGTCCGACTTCTGAATTTATTGAACATACTAGAAAGAAAGCTAAAGATTCTCTAGCTTTAGCTGTATATCTTCTAGAAAAGCTTGAAAAAACAAACGAACTTGAAGAAAATAATACAATTACAATATGGATTATTGCTGCAAGTTATTATTCAATGTTTTTTGAAGTAGAATACCTGCTGGGGCTTGACGGCAAAAAACTTCCAGAAGGAACAAAAGACACCCATAAGACAATTTATCTCGCATTTATTTATTATTATGTTGTTAAAGGCTCTGAGCTGGAACAGAAAAAACCTAAGGAAATAACCACAAGCAGAATGTCAAAAGCATTAGTTATGTTTAAAGAACTACAAGACGAAACTCTTGAATTGCATAGGATAAAGAAAAGTGTTAAAGATTTAAAAACGCAAAGAGAACAAAGACATGCTTTCACCTACCGAATGAGCCGGACAGCAGAGGTCTCTGAAGCTAAAAAGAGTGCTGCAAAAGCAATAGAATTCAGGCAATTAATTGAGGAATATATAATATCAAGACAGTCATAAGATAAGCAGGAAAATCGTTGCAATGCAAATCACTCCTAAAGGCATTGTAGTTTATCCTGAGCAGGAAGTCTTTGGCGGGCTTGGAGAAGGAAAATAAAAAAGAAAAATCAATGGAATAAAGGCTGTTGTTTGATTGCCCTGCTAATTTTTGTTACCCCCACAGAAATAGTAAATTTTATAAATATGTGGGGATAATTAAATGTATGTATTTTAAAGAGAAAAATGTCAAGGGCAGGAAATATAAGTACATAGTTAGAACAATAAGGCTCCCTGATAATAGTATAAAACATCTTGAAATTACTTATAAAAACCAGCCAAAAGAAGAATTAGAGAAGATTTTTGAAGCTAAGGAAAAAAAGGAAAACCTGAGTTATGTTTTAAAGAAGTTTAAAACAAATAGCATATTCACAGAAGAAGAATTTAAAAAAATTGAAGCTATAAAAATAAATTATAGAAAAATTGTAAAAAAGCTTTCTAAGGTTAGTTTAGAAGATTTATTTGATAGATTCACAGCTAATTTTACTTATGAAAGCAATGCCTTGGAAGGAAATTCTTTGACTTTGAAAGATGTCGCAATTGTGATGTTTGAAAATGCATCAATAAAAGGAAAAGATTTAAGAGAGGTATATGAAACAAGAAATTCAAGGGAAGTTGTTGATTTGATTATGAAGAATAAATTTTCTATCTGCCATGAGGATATTATAAAAATGCATAAAATGCTCGTCCGCGATATTGGAGTTCATGAAGGTTATAAAACTGTTCCAAATATTCTTATTGGAAGAGGCATAAAAACAACTTTGCCAGAGAATGTTAGAAGTGAGATGAATAAGCTGATTGACTGGTATAAAACTAATAAGGAAAAAGTGCATCCTATTGAACTGGCTTCTATTTTTCATGGAAGATTTGAGCAGATTCATCCTTTTGAAGATGGAAATGGGAGAGTGGGCAGATTTTTGATAAATGTTATTTTAATAAAAAACAAGTACCATCCTTTAATAATCAGAAAATCACAAAGAATTGCTTATTTGAAAGCATTGGAAAACTTTGACAATAAGCATACTGATAGTTTGAGAAGATTTATCTTGGAAAAATTCAGGGAAACTTATAAAAAGTTTTTTGATATTTATATTAAATATGTCTAAAATGAACAAAAATGCTTTATGGAAAATCTTTAGG
>DATDYH010000154.1:0-9777 GCA_035289045.1 Candidatus Nanoarchaeia archaeon | reverse complement strand
GCTCATCCAGAAAGGCCTGATTGTAATTCCAAAAGCATCAAGCAGCCATCACTTAAAAACCAACATGGAAATCTTTGACTTTAAATTATCAGCAAAGGAAACCAAGGCAATTGACAGCATAGGCATCAAAAGAAGGTTTGTCAACCCAGGGTTTAATGAGTTTGATTAAACAGGTTTAAATCTTCCAAAAAACTTCTAATGGAGGTAATTTTTCTTCATTGACAGCCATTTCAAGTTTCCTAAGATTAAGTCTTGAATCTCGGTTGGCTTCATCAGCAACCCTGCTAATATAACCCACTCTATCGTTATCAATTGCCCCAACATATACTGATTCTCCTTGATATTCTTTAATGCTTTTTTTAACAGCCTCAGTAAATATATCAGGTTGCTCTAAAATTTCTTGAGGATTAATCAGGAAAGGAAAACGCCTTATCCTGTCAGGAAAATCTCTAAAAATAGCATCATAATGAGTAGGGTATTTAACTATCAAGAAAGCTATTTTTTCTTGCTTAAATTCTTGCCCAAAAAAAGGTTTAAATTCAACATTAACTTCCCTCACCCCCCTTTGTTCATAGACTTGCAGTCTATAGGCTTCATCTTCATCCAAAATAAGTTCCCCTGTTTTTGAGTTATACGAAGCATATACTGGAGCCCTATCACAATCCCTTTCCACAAACGGGTTGGTCAATCCATATCCTTTTCTTGGGTGCAACATTTTTCCAAAATGACTTCTCTCAAAAAGCCCTCTACTCTCCCTATCCAGACCACTAATAATCTGTTCAATAGGAATAAATTCTTTAGAGCAACCTAAATGATCGTTATTGTCTATCATTTAACACATCCCCAGTTAGGTATATCTCAACAAATCTTTTAAAGCTATCTCTTAGATAAAAACCTTCCCTATTCCCACCACCACAAAATTCTTAACCACCCCCGCCAAAATAATAACAAGCCTTTTATATTATATATCTGATTCTTACTTTATGCTGGAAAACCACGCATTTGGTAATTTTGTTCCCAAGCACTCAAGGTATTTAATTCTAGGCAGCTTTCCAGTAAAACAGGCTGTTAAGGGAACTAACTACGACAAAACTTATGACTTTTTCTACTCAATCAAAAGAAACCAATTTTGGCCGATTCTTGAAGCAGTATATGGGCTGGAGCTAGCAACCAAAGCCAAGAAACAGCAGCTGTTGTCAAGGCTCGGCATTGCAATGGCAGACATCATCCTTAAATGCACAAGAACAAGGGGCAGTAACCTGGATAACAATCTTAGCAATTTTCATTATAATCTTGCTGCAATCAAGGAGATTTTGGATACTCATCATATTGAGAAAATCTATTTCACCAGCTGTTTTGTGGCCAAGCAATTCAGGAAATTCTTTAAGGCTGTTATTGAAGCTCATCCAGCCACAGAGCTTATCACCTTGCCATCCCCCTCTCCAAGGTATGCATTGGTAAGCAAAGAGCAGAAGATTCTGATGTATAAAGCACTGCTGCCCAAGCATAAAACATAATTTTACACACAAGAAACCCGAATAGCAACCTTTATAAGCGTTTAACTATTTTAAACAAATGTTTAAAAAATGGAAACATTATTAAAGCCAGGTTATGAGAAAATCCTTAACCTCTTTTACCAAGACCCCTCAGCAAAGATTCATCTAAGAGCAATTGCCAGAAAAACAAAGCTTAATGCAAACAGCGTCTCCAGATTCCTTAAAACTCTGGAAAGCAATAAGCTTCTTACTGCAAAAAAAGATGGCAACCTAAAGAAATATGAACTAATTAAAAGCGATAAAGCCTATTCCATCTTGTCCTGCTTTGATATAGCCAGGCTCAATACTCTCCAGAATATAAGAAAAAATGCCATATTATATTTCCTGAACCATCTCATTGAAAAGCCAATAATAGCTGTTTTATTTGGCTCAACAGCAAAAAATACATATACAGCAAGGTCAGATATAGACCTGCTTCTTATAGTTAACAAAAAGCTCCAGACCAAAGCAGCTGAAAATTATGCTGATGCCCAGACCGCAATAAAAATCAGTTGTTTTCAAATCACCTTCAGGGAGTTTAAGGAAGAATTAAGGTTAAAGCATGACCATGTAGTCCAGGCAGCTTTAAGCACAGGCTATCCTTTAACCAACCATATAGAATATTATAGGGCAGTAAACAATGAAAGCATATGACTTAAATAAACTGCTGGAGAATAAAGAGTTCCTTCAGGCCAAAATAAATGAGTTTCTTAAAAAAGAAATTATTAAAGAGCAACCAGTGATTCTAGAAGAAATCAAAGGCCATATTGCCAAGGCAGAAAATAATTTAATCTTTGTTAAAGACAACATCAGGCTAGGGCATTTTGACTGGTGCATCACAGGATGCTATTATGCTTCTTACCATGCTGTGCTGGCATTAATCATGACCAAGGGTTATAGCTCTAAAAACCATCTAGCAACCTTATGCATGTTAATAAGAGAATTTTATAAGCAAGGCATTGACAAAGAGGATATCCAGCTGATAGACTCCCTGTTCATAGATTACCAGGACCTGATTTTTTATGTTGCATCAAAAAATAAGCGCGAGGACGCTACATACTCCAGCAAAAGAGCCTATGACAAAAACATGGCAGAAGAGCTTAGAATAAAAGCCTCTCTGTTTATAGACAAGCTCAAGCATATAATTGAAAATACTCAAATATAGCACACACCTCCAGCCTGCCTTAAACTCATTTTATGGTTTATCTAACCAAAACCGCAACCTTTATATATCTCTTAACAATAGTTAACTTTTCATGCCTAATAAACTGACCCAGCCGCAGGAAATAGAAGTTTTTTACATCATTCCTACATTAAGAAGGCAGTTAGCAATCTCCATGAAAAAGCAGGGCCTGAAGCAAAGGCAAATCGCATCCCTGCTGGAAATAGAGGATGCAGCAGTCTCCCAGTACATCAGCCAGAAAAGGGGAAATAAAATCCAGTTGAGCAGGACAATACAAAAAGAAATAACCAAGTCAGCATCATTAATCAGGGACAAGTTATCATTAATAAGGGAAACACAGAGGCTGCTTAAAATAATCAAAGCAACAAGAGAGCTCTGCAGGCTTCACAAAAAATTGTCAGCTACCCCTTTAGGCTGCTCATCCAGGCAGGCATGCTTTGAAGCCTAAAAAATAAAATAAAAAAGGAGCTAACATGAAAACAAGCAATAACATCAAAACAAGCAATGTAATCTTAACAGGAGTCATTGTAGTTATAGTCTTGTTTTTAATCAGCCTTTTCTCTGGCAGAGGCTATGGCATGATGGGGATGATGGGCTTTGGTTACAATCCATTCATGGCTTTATTCGGCTGGGTCTTTATGCTTCTTATCATAATAGCATTAGTCTTATTCATTATCTGGCTTATTAACCAGTTGCAGCAAGGGAGTAAAAAATGAAAACAATCCATCTTTTCAATACATACTCACAAGAAGAATTTAATTTTTCTAGGAGTTAAAATGGTCCAGGTAAATATTGATAGAAGCAAGTACGATAAGGCTATTGCTATAAAAAATGAGTTTACTGCAAAGCCGGGAATTTCAGAAGGCCTTGTTAGGTTTATCTCTAAATCAAAGAATGAGCCAGCATGGATGCTGCATAAAAGATTGCAGGCATTAAAATTATTTAATAAAACAAAGCTTCCGGGCTGGGGTCCGGACTTAAGCAGTTTAGACTTAAACAATATAGTGTATTATGTAAAGCCCGGAGTAAAAGAATCAGCAAGGTGGGAAGACATTCCAGAAGAAATCAGGAAAACCGCAGAGCGCATTGGCATTCCAGAAGCTGAAAAGCATTCCCTGTCCGGCGCAGGATTCCAGTTTGACTCAGAGATGATGTACCATAACCTGAAAAAAGAGTGGGAATCCATGGGCGTAATCTTTGAGAACATGGATACAGCAGTCCAGAAATACCCAGAGCTTGTCCAAAAATATTTTATGACTTCCTGCATCCCGATTAATGACCATAAGTTCATCATGCTGCATGCAGCGGTCTGGTCCGGAGGGACTTTTATTTACATTCCGGAAAATACAAGAGTAAGGATTCCCCTGCAGGCATATTTCAGGATGAACTCGCTAAAAGGCGGCCAATTTGAGCATACATTAATCATTGCTGGCAAAAATTCAGAAGTTCATTATATAGAAGGGTGCTCCTCGCCAGTATACGCATCATCAAGCCTTCACGCAGGCTGCGTTGAGATTCATGTTCTTGAAAATGCAAGAGTCCGTTATAGCAGTGTTGAGAACTGGAGTAAAAACACCTATAACCTGAATACCAAGCGAGCAATAGTCTATAAGCATGGCTTAATAGAGTGGGTTAATGGCAACCTGGGCTCATCTACCACCATGCTCTATCCATGTTCAGTATTAAAGGAGGAAGGGGCAAAATCAGACTCCCTTGGCATTGCATTTGCAGGCAAGGGCCAAAACCAGGACACAGGCAGCAAAGTGATTCATCTTGCTCCAGGCACTTCATCAATAATCCGCTCAAAGAGCATCTCTAAAGCCGGGGGAATAACAACTTACAGGGGCCTGGTAAAAGTAGTAAAGCAGGCAGTAAATACAAAATCTTCTGTAAACTGCGATGCCCTGCTGATTGATGGCTCTTCTGTTTCAAACACTTTTCCTTCAATAAAAATAGCAAACAAAAGCTCAGACATCTCTCATGAAGCGCATGTCGGGAAAATCGGTGAGGAAGAAACATTCTACCTTATGTCCCGGGGGCTGTCAAAAGAGCAGGCGGTCCAGCTTGTAGTTTCAGGGTTCATAGAGCCCATTGTCAAGCAGTTGCCATTGGAGTATGCAGTTGAATTAAACAAGCTGATTGAGCTCGAAATGGAAGGCTCAGTAGGTTAACATGGCCAGGAAATTGCTATTACAGGTTAAAAACAGCAAGGGATTAAGCTCAGTACTAATCAGGGTGCCAAAAGGCCAGGTTATTGCATCTCCCATAAGGCTTCCATTGACAAGCCTCAGAAATAATATTTCAATCATCCTTGAAGAGCATTCAAAAGCATCAGTTGTTGAATTATCAGCATCAAAAAAAGCTTCCATGACAAAGAATAAAATAAGCATCCTGTTAAAAGCGAACTCATCCCTGGATTACCTTGCAGTCCAAACCATGGGGGCTTCAGCAGCAAGCATTGTAGCCAGGAGCTCAGTCCTTGAAAAAGATTCAAAGCTTAACCACATTGACTGCATAATCGGCAGCAAGCATTCGCAGCTCTCTTCAGAGTTTCTGCTAAAAGGAGAAAACTCAGAGCTGAACAGTTATGCAATGCTGCTGGGAGATGGCGAGCAGGTTTTTGATTTAAGGGCTTCATCAGCGCACCTTGCACAAAATACAAAAAGCAATATGCTTGTAAAATCAATATTAAATGGCAGGGCAAGATTAACCCACCAGGGCCTGGTAAGGATTAACAAAGGCTCTGCCAGCTGCCAGGGTTATCAAAGGTCAGAAGCAATCATGCTTAGCGATGAGGCAGAGATAAGCACTATCCCAAATCTTGAGATTGGGAATAACGAGGTTTCCTGTACTCATGCAGCAACAATAAGCCAGGTCCCGGAAGACAAGCTCTTTTACCTGAAATCAAGGGGTATTCCTGAAAGCCAGGCAGTCAGCCTTGTGCTCCAGGGATTCTTGTCCAGGATTTTTGAAAGTATTCCTGAAAAAGAAAAACACCAGGTTTACTCAGCAATCGCTGAAAAAACAGGAGCAAAACATGCAGGCAATTGAAAAGGATTTTCCAATATTGAAAAGGCAGGTTAATGGCAGGAGGCTGGTCTATCTTGATTCAGCAGCTTCAAGCCTGACACCAGAGCCTGTGCTTGCAGCAATGAACCAGTATTACCGGGAATATCGCTCCAACATCCACCGGGCTGTTTACAGGCTAAGCGAGATTGCAACCCAAAAATACGAAGCTGCAAGAGCCAGGGTAGCAGGGTTAATAAACTCCAGGGAAGATGAGGTTATTTTCACAAGGAACACAACAGAATCGCTTAACCTTCTTGCTTATTCCCTCTCAGGCAGCTTATCTCCTGGTGATGAAATCGTGCTTACAGAGATGGAGCATCATAGCAATTTAATCCCCTGGCAGCAGTTGGCAGCCAAAAACAAGCTAAAGCTAAGCTTCATAAAGGTTGATAAAAGAGGTGTGCTTGACCTTAAGCATGCAGAGTCATTGATAAATGAAAAGACAAAAATACTTTCATTCACCCATGCATCAAACATTCTTGGAACAATCAACCCTGTTAAGAAACTTGTTAACCTGGCAAGAAAGTTCAATACTCTTGTAATCCTTGATGCAGCCCAGTCAATCCCCCATATCCCTGTTGATGTTAAGCGCCTTGATATTGATTTCATGGCATTTTCCGGGCATAAAATGTTCGGCCCAACAGGCATAGGTGTGTTGTATGGCAAGCACGCGCTTCTTGAAAAGCTCCAGCCATTTCAGTTTGGCGGGGGCATGATCTCAGAGGTCAGCTTTAACCACACATTATTTGCAGACCCGCCATTAAGGTTTGAAGCAGGCACTCCTGCAATTGCAGAGGTTATTGGCCTTTCAGCAGCAGTTGATTACATTAATAAGCTAAAAATGCAGCACATCAGGAGCCACACGCAATCTTTGGCAGCTTATGCAATCAGCAGGCTCTCTAAGGTTCCAGGCATGGAAATCTATGGCCCAAAATCAGCAAAAAGCCGTGCAGGCCTGGTATCTTTCAACATCAAAGGCATCCATCCCCATGACCTTGCTTCAATGCTTGATAAAGCAGGGGTTGCAATTAGGGCAGGCCACATGTGCGTAATGCCTTTGGTAAAGCAAATATTAAAGCAGGATGCAGTCTGCAGGGCATCATTTCATGTTTACAACACAAAAAAAGATATTGATGTCCTTGTAGCTTCACTAAAAACATCCAGTGAAATCTTAAGAAGATGAAAAGAAAAACCAAGGCACAAGAGAGCATAGACCCAACCTGGCTCGGCAATGTTGCTGATGATAACCTGTATCGTGAAAATATCCTGGACCATTACAGGAATCCAAGAAACTTTGGCAAGCTTGTTAGATACACCTTTAGGCATAAGGACACAAACACAACCTGCGGTGATGAGCTGGAAATCTATGCCCTGCTGAAGAAAAACAAGCTTCAGGAAATAAGGTTTTTTGGCCGGGGGTGTGCCATAAGCATAGCAGCAGCATCAATGCTGACAGAATACCTAAAAGGGAAATCCATGCAGGAGCTGAAAAAGGTCTCGCAGGAAGACCTTCTCAAAATGCTTGGGATTAATCTTGGTCCTGTAAGGAAAAAATGCGGGTTATTGTGCTTAAAAGCATTAACAAATGCTTTAAAGGAGAAACATGAAAAAGCTTGTTGTTAAGGATTTGCATGCAAGCGTTGGTAACTCCAGCATACTTAATGGCATAAATCTTGAACTAAAGCCCGGAGAAATCCATGTATTAATGGGTCAAAATGGCTCTGGAAAATCAACTTTTGCAAATGTCCTGATGGGCAGCCCAAAATACAAGGTTAATCAAGGCAGCATCATGCTTGATGGCCGGGACATTACCAATGCTCCAGTGGATGAGCGGGCCAGGCTCGGGTTATTCCTCTCATTCCAATATCCATCAGAAGTTTCAGGGGTTACATTATCCAGTTTCTTAAGAACAGCATATAATTCTGTAAATAAAAAAAAGCTTGATGTTATGCAGTTTCATGCGCTGCTGGCAAAAAAAATGCAGGAGCTTCATATCAATCCTGAACTAGGCAGGCGCTATCTTAATGAAGGCTTTTCAGGCGGGGAAAAAAAGCGTTCAGAAATCCTTCAGATGGCTGTTCTGCAGCCAAAATACTGCATCCTTGATGAAATTGATTCAGGCCTGGATGTGACTGCAATAAAGGCCATTGGCGAGGGCATTAAGAACATGCAGTCAAAAGCCCGGGCAATCCTTATAATCACCCATTATTGCAGAATCCTGCACCACCTGACCCCTGATAAGGTTAGCATTATGCATGCTGGCAGAATTGTCAGGACAGGCAGCAGCAAGCTTGCATTTGAGATAGAAAAACATGGTTTCACAGAGGTGTTGAAACATGCTAACTAAGGCATCAGCAGTAAAGATTCTTAAAACAATAAAGGACCCTGAATTAAATATTGACATCTATACCCTTGGTCTGATTTACAGGCTTGAAGTAAGGCATAAAAAAGTTGATATTGAGATGACCTTAACAACCCCTTTCTGCCCTTATGGCCCAGCCATGATTGACCAGGTTAAAACAGCTTTCAAAAAATCAGGCTTTGACGAGCCCTGCATCAAGCTGGTCTTCACTCCTTTATGGCAGCCCTCAGATGAGTTAAGGGCTCTTCTTGGGACATGAAAAGTTAACCCCCCACATAGCCAGGTTCTAACCAAGCAGTGGTGCAACCACAAGCATTAAAAAATGCAGTTGACAACTACAGGAAAGGAAATAAGCAGAAAGTAGGAAAACCATGAAACTAACAAAAGACACCACACTTGAAAGGGTCTTAAAAATCAAAGGCTCTGAAAAAATCTTAGCAAAGCATAATTTTCCCTGCATAACCTGCCCCATGGCAAAAACCGAAATGGCATCACTAAAGCTCGGAGATGTTTGCAGCATGTATGGGGTTGACCTTGAAAAGTTGCTTAAGGAGCTAAATTCCAATCCCAAAATCTAAGCACAATCTTTAAATATTTATCCCCATTTTCATAATTATGTCTAGCAACCAGTCATCAAGTGTATTAACTCTGCTAGTCTCACTTCTCTTAGTCAATTAAGGGCCCGGTTAACATGTCTTTGGGTCCTGAAACTTTCCATAATTCTAAGGCATATTAACACAAGAAAAAAAAGAACAGCAAAAAGCCGGAGCAAAAAATGAAAAAAGAACCAGAATATGCATACAAAAGAGCCCCAAAGACTCCAAAAGAGATGACTGAGCAGGAATTAGCATCAGCAATAGCTACCATTGGGTTCCAATACCAAAGAACAATCCCAATAGACCCATCAAGAAATGGCACCTCACCTTTAGGCGTGCTCCTTTCCCAGGATGGAACAACCTACAGCATCCCAACAACAACAGTAAACCAATGGGTAGCAATGTTTGAGGCTTATAATTATCTTTTCATTAATGTTTTCATCCCGGGAAGCAAACAAGCTTTGGAAGGGCTGGAATTGAAGGTATAGGCTTAGCAGCCATACAGAGGCTTACCTCCTTGTGGTCTTAATTGCTAAAGTAACCAAAGCAGCAAGGAAAAGCGTTAATAGCAGCACAGCAAGGCCCCCCAACACAACTAAAAAAGCCTGATCATAAAACAAAATTTTATTCAGGATGTCCGCAGCTATGTTTCCCGGGAAATTGGAAGCGATAGAAGCAGGAACCGCCCCCATTCTTTCAATAGGCAGTATGAATCCTGAGAAAAAAAGCAGGAATATCAGCACAAATATTGAAACAAGCAATGTTAAAGATTTATCCCTTATTAAGTAAGACAGGCTCATCCCAACTAATATGTAAATGCTTGCTGAAATACCAACAACAAAAAGCACAAGCAGGATATTATGGACAAAAGGCAGCAGGAATAAAAAGTCACCAAGAAGAATTACAAAAATAAGCGGTATTAAAGTAATGAATAAAGCAGACAGAAAAATAGAAAAAAATGAAGGAAAAAAGACTCCCTTGACAATCATAACTCTTTTATTAGCAGGAGAATTAAGGTAGTTTATAGAGATG
>DATDYH010000153.1:0-5517 GCA_035289045.1 Candidatus Nanoarchaeia archaeon | reverse complement strand
AATCAAAACATTAGAATCAACATTTGATGGAACACCAATAAACCAATTAGAACTAAGGTCTCTTAATAATCTTGATAATGTAGATTGGTATGTAATAGAAGGTGTATCAGAAGCCCCAAGAAAAGATAATCTATATCCTCAGTTTACCAGCACTGGAATCCAGTACGGGCCTTTTCCATTCAGAAAAGCTCATAACCTTAAAGCCGAACTTCAGGAACAAACAGATGCCAAGAACAGGCATCTCTTCAGTGGAATAACCCATATAGAAGATAAGCAAAGGCTGGGGATTAGACACTCCATCTCCAGATTTACTTCTGAAGGTGTAATTACTTATGACCTGGGTGCTACAAGATATTATTATATTGTCATCCCAAGAGGAAGGCAGGAAAACATATGAGCAAAAAAAGCATATCAAAAATAGCAAGGCGCTATCTTGGAAGGTTCTCCTTAGCAGGCTTGGGTCTCTTAGCATGTGCGAAAGAAAACCCAAACCCAAATAACCAAGTTTATTATGAAGAATTAATGCCTCTCCCCAATGACCTAATAGAGAAATTAAGTGAAGAAACCAGAGATTTCAGTATATACTATAAATCTAACCCGGCAATACCTAAAAATGTATTAAGAGCTGAGGGCTTATGCAGATTTGTATTTTTTTCCCATGAAACAACCGCACATTGGGGGCAAACCACAGACCCCAGGACAGAAGCATATTTATTCCTCCTTAAATCAAAAAAAGCATTAAGAGTCCTTGACCAGGATGTGGTTGATAGAGATGAATCAGGCTGGGATGTTTATACTAATCCTGATGGTTTCCCAAATCTTATAGATATTCTTGAAGTTAAAGACCCAAATGTACATTTCCATGATATCTGGAATAAAGATAACTGCATGCTAGAAAGAAGATATTCAGCTAGAGACCCTTACATGAGATGGCGTTATTATATCCACGACCCAAGAGATGGTGAACTTCAATTAGCAGGGCAATATTTTCTAAAATTTGCTAAGCAAAGAGTGAGGGCAAAAACCTCTTGGAAACCAACAGGAAACGATACAACAAGAATTAGATACTAACCGGGCTTAAAAAAGCATAAAGCGAGTATTTATAACAGGTAAAAAATAAAAATGGAGCCTATTAAAGTCCTAAGAAGGGTAGGGATACAGCTTTACTTTCTCCAAAATTACATTTCTGGATATGAACTGCCTTTTTCTCATGAAAAAGCCAGGAGAGAAGTCCTATCAAACTTAGCAAGGGCTTATAAATTATTTCAAAAAAGATTTTGGTGGACCTTGGACGACCCTGCATATGACAACCTTGTGGAGGGTATCTCTCCCAGAGAGTATGGTATCCCAATCAGAAGAAGACGAATGCCCGGAATAAGGATGCTTCAAGAAAGACGCATAAAGAACCATCTCTCTTTAGAAAACTTAAATTTATTAAAGGCGCATCTGGATTATTTCCTAAAACAAGATTATAGACTATTAGAAGAACAGGTAAAAATAGGTAGAGAGGCCTGGTTAATGGCAATCAGTGGATTGGATAATCCCTGCAATCAGGAGGCTTTTGAAGCAAGGCAAAGGCAAATATTAGAAGATCGTTTACAAATTTTATCAGGATTAAAAGCATCAGATGTCCGTAAAAGAATCCAGAGATTAGTTAATTAAACCCAACAGTTTGCCCATATCAAAGCCCTAAACCATCTTCTTCAGTCTCTCAATAAACTCATCAAAATCGCTTTTCTTGACACAGCACCCAGCAGCATGCTTATGCCCCCCGCCATACCCATTTAATCCTTTGATTGCCCCTCTCACAGCTTTGTTCAAATCCACCCCGCTTAGCCTGTTTCTTACACTTGCCTTAATCTCTCCATTGTCTTCTCTTCCAACAAACACCATCTTTGCTTTTGTCCCATACATTAATTCATTTGCCAAATCCCCGGTAAAGCTATACCCGTCATTGACATAATTAAAAACAACCATCTTCTCATCCTTCAGCTTCATGGCTTGCTCAAGCAGCCAGGTATAAATTTTGTTAAGCTTCTCAAATTTCTCACAAATCTTCCTTCCATTCTCTGTGCTTTTCTCCAGAATCTCCAGGGGATGATTAACCCCCATCATCAGCCCGATAAACTTATAGCTCTCTTTCGCACCCCCTTTTAAGCAAAAAGCAACAATCTTAATCAACTCTCCAAACCTTGTGTTAAACAGCGCATCATTCGGGTTTGTAATCCTAACATTATCAAACAGCTCTTTATAATCCCTGCTCAACTCATCAAAATCCTCCAGGCTCCAGTCAGCAATTATGCCCAGTAGAGCAACCCACTTCTCTCCATTAACCAGCTTATAGCACCAGTATGTTGTTGGCCGTTCATCACCCTCATCTAAAAACCTGGGATTAAAATAATTAACACCTTTAACATCAACAACAGGATGATGGTCAATCCACACAATAGGAACATTAATCTTGTCAACAAACTCCTGGCTTATTATTGGCTTGTCAACAACAACAACCAGGTCCGGGCAATGCTGCCTAACCATAATCACATAGTTCTCATCCAGTGTCGGGGAATTCTTAACCACAATCCCATTCCCCCTCTTCAAATACTTCATCAACAGCATATAGCTGCATAATCCATCAGGGTCATCATCAAAAAAGACTAAAGGGTTCTCAGCTTTATCAAGCAACTCTTTGATCTCTCCAAGGCTTATCATAATACATGAAAAATAAGAGAGTTTTAAAACCTAACTATTCTAAAGATTAGACAAAACAATTAATTCTTTCCCCTGTTTCTATGCGCTCTTAAGCTAGGCCTGTTCTTCTCATACCCTTTTCCTTTTCCCAGTAATCCACGAGATTTTCTTCCAGCACTTGTTATCCCCCTGTAAGCTCTCCCAGCACTATCCTTAATCCACCCCATCTCAGGGTAATTTTTTAACAGCTCTCTCTCTCCAAGTATAACTTCAAAGAATATATACTTGCCATCTTTAAACAAATAATAGCTTCCCAAAACTTCACAATTAACATACCTGTCATTTACTCTCTCCTCAGCAATCCATTGATAGCTCTTCCCAACAACCTTCTTCCTTCTCCTGTGCTTGCTTCTCCTCCCTTTTCTTATTAAAGGCCTCTGCCTCTTGCTTCTTAATAACCTGGCACGCACAACAATATATCCTTTCTTGGCTTTATATCCCAAAGCTCTTGCCCGGTCCAGCCTTGTAGGGTGCGCTATCCTCACAACAGCCTTCCCTTTCCTCCACTCAATAATCCGCTCTTTAAGAATTCTCTTAACTTCCTCAGGCTTGTCCTGGTACAATTTTTTTATATACTTTAAATATCCCATTTTCAATATTCAGGGTCCTTCCGGATTGTCCCACATCTAAGCTCTTATTTAAAAAAAGGGTTTAAAAATCTATCTATGCTTCCGCTCGGCTAGTTAAAGTTCCAACATCCCTAGTTTCAGCATCCTTAATTTGTTGTCTTAAACCTTCATATGCCCTTCTACCTTCATCATCAAAATACCCCTCAAAAGGTTAATCTTTTAAGTTTTGCTACATTAGAAAATCATGGGAACAGCATATGTGCTAAAGAAAGGAGAAGAATTCCCGGATAGATTAAGACTTGCTAGGGATATTTCTTGCACTCTTTCAGAACGCATAGGTGATGTCTTAATAATGGGCCCTGTAATCCCTTTTTCTATAGGAACCTATGGTTTTGATGGTATAGCAAGAACAAGAGAGGGTGCAATTAGTGATTTAAAAAGAAAAATGGTTGAAGAATTCCAAAAATGGAGATACCCCATTCCTGAAATGAATCCAGCAATGCAGGAACTTTCTATCAAGCTAGGGGAATTATTTGGATTAACAAAAGAACAAGTCATCGCGGAATAAAAACCTTTCTGTCAAGAACCATAGCCATAGGCTAAGGATATGATGCTCGAGCATCATACTTGTTCTTGAGCACGCCAAATTCCACTGAGGTTAACCAGTGGTTTACGCAGTAAACCACCACTCAAAGAGTGGTGGAATTTTAGCGTTTTAACAAAATCATTTTTCCAAATACCCAAGCAAAACCGGGACATACTTATCAGCATATCCCTGCATCCATTCACGCTTTTCTTCTCCCAATTTTGAAAAATGCTTTTTTTCTTTATTGCACCAGCGATGTTCTCCAGCTATATTCTCCAAAGAACCATCACCTCCGGATGCTTTAGACCTAATATGCCCAAATGTAAACCTAAGATATTCCACTGCCCTTGACAACTCTCCATTTCCATAACCAATCCTGTTTATCAGGGGTTTTATTTCATCAGGCATCAGCATTCTCTTCCCGCATTCATAGCAGGTATTCCCATCCCTTGCATAAATATCCCTCCACACACCTTTCCTTATTTTTCCCCGGTCATCCACAAGCTTCCCATTCATCTTAGTCAATAGTCAAGAATAACCAGAATAAAAAAGAAAAGTATAAAAATCTTGTCAATACAGCATCCACAAAAAGCTTCCCACACCCCCAAGTATAAAGCCCGCTGCAATGCTCCCTGTAATTAAAATCCCAAGAAGCGCAATCAGCCTCCCAAGAGTCAAGAAGCACTCCCTGAAAACAACATACCCTGGCTTGTTAGCCTCATTAGCCTTGTCATAAAACAAGGCATCAGTAGCCACATCACCCAAAGTCCCTGACAACGCAGAGGTTACATCAACAAACAGCACCTGCATAAAATTCCCAACACTTGCCCTGAAAAAAAACACCATCCCATGAATAAAAGCCCCAAGCCTGCTTAACTCACTCTTGTTATACCTGTCGCTTAATTTCCCAACTAAAAAAGTAAATACAACACCAACCAATCCAGAAATGCTCGCAATAATCCCCAGGCTCATATAAGCCCCAAGAACAGTGAATACAAAAATTGGCCAGAACACCAGCACAAGCATATATCTTATTCCAAGCCCGGTAAAAGCCAGGGCATCCCTCACCCTAAACACCCTGAAAACATCCTTAAACTGAAACTCAGTTTCTTCATGCCCGTCTTCTGACAGCAGTAAAGGCAGCATCCCAATCACCAGCACCCCGCTGACAGCAGCAAACAAAATATTAAACCCAAAATTCTCAAGTATAACCCCCCCAACAAAAGGCCCAAGCACAGCAAACAAGGCAATCAGGGCATACATCACCCCAACCTCGCTCCCTCTTTTTGCTTTATCACTTGACTTAGCAAAATGCACATGAAACCCTGACCAGAAAAAAGCATTCGCAATCCCCACAGCAATGGCAGGGATATAAAAAGGATAATACCCTTTATCAATAAAATAAAATAATCCCAAAGCAAGAATATCTAATGGAGCACTCACAAATATGCAGTGCTTAAACCCGTACTTGCATGCAAACTTCATTGCAATAAAGCTCATTAAGGTAAACACAATAGCCCATATTCCATAATAATAAACAACCTTGTTCAGCCCAAGGCCAAGCTCTTTAAAAAGAAACAAGGGAATAAACAGCCCAAGCATTGAAAACCCAAT
>DATDYH010000152.1:0-2603 GCA_035289045.1 Candidatus Nanoarchaeia archaeon | reverse complement strand
CAAAGCAAGTTATCTTTTTAAATGAACAAATTTTATTCTCCATAAAATTTGTTTAATTCTACTGAATTAAATTTTGGTTTTGGGACGACCCCAGCACACCAAAATCGTAAAGCACAATAAAGCAAGAAGCTTAATCCATCTCTCCCAGAATCCACATTATCCTAATCCAGAAACCAGCAAATTAATCAAGATTATAGATATGTATATCTTTCGTTATTATAATAAGCGACACAAATTATAAGGCTGCAACAAGCTACTTGCTAGTTAAAACAAGGCACAACCGCCAATAATTAATCTCTTGTTTTATTAAAACTAGCTCCCTACCCCCATCATTTAGGTTCAGCATCTAAAAGCAGCCATTTCAAAATTGGAATAAGTTTTATCCTCCCCTCTTCAACATCAATCTGTTTCTCTTCATGCTTGGTTATTATCATGCCCTCTCTTTTTCCAAATTTTCTCATAAACTCCCTTAATGGCTTAAAATCTTCAGCATTAATCTTTTCCTGATACTTAACCTCAATAGGCATATTTTCATATATAATATCCACCTCATTTCCATTTTTCCAAAAAGCTGCTGCTTTGACCTTATTCACTATAATAGTTTCTATCATCCTTCCAAAGAAAGTCTCATCAATCTTAGGCTTATACAAATAAATCAGGGCATTATCCGTAGGATACGCCCTCTTCTTCTTCCTTAATGTAGTTATGCTGCCCTTCCTGTAATTTCCAAGAAGAGTTATTAAAAAACTTTCTTTGAGGTAAAAAATATAATCTTTTATCACTCTTCTGTCTTTACCAAATTGCCTGCTTAACGATTGATAATCTATATACATCCCGGGATTTGTGGCAATTAATTCAAGCAGGGTTCCTAAAAACTCAGGATCTTCTATCTTAAAGCTCTTTGGTATATCCTTATAAATAATCCTATCAACAACCAGGGTTCTTATATACTCCTTAAAATCTGTTTCCCTTTCAAATGAAAAGGTTTCAGGAAAACCGCCCCTCTCTGCAAACCTCAAAAAAAATGGTCGAACCTTGGTTTCATACTTAAATTCATCCCTTTTTACACCACTGAGTTTAAGATATTCCTCAAAAGTAAAAGTCCCCAGCATAAATTCAAAAATTCTTCCTGCTAATGTCTCCTTTGTTTTTTTCCTTATAAACAAGGACTCTGAGCCGCTGATTATAAACTTGAGTTTTGGATAAATGTCATAATACTTTTTAATCTCGTTCTCCCAGTTATTACATTTTTGAATTTCATCTAGAAAAACATAAATTCTCTCTTCCCTAAAATTTCTTTGCTGCATTTCTTTATAAGTTTCTATAGCATCATCTAGTTTAGCCGCAACATCATCAAAAGAAAAGAAAAAGATCTTCTCAACCTTAACCCCTTCCACAATTAACTTCTGGATTAATTGATACATGATTGTAGTCTTTCCTACTCTTCTTAAGCCAACAAGCGCAATTATGAACCTCTCCTTAAGATAGCCCCCTATTTTCAAATAAACATCTCTTTTAAAAGGCAATGCCAGCTCAGGGTCAACTTCTTTGTTTATCCACCAATGATTAAATCTCTCTAACTTGGAAGTTTCCATTTTATAATCAATACATTAGAATGTACATATTTATAAAGTTTATGGTCATCAAAATGTACACATTTTATGCACTGCAAATCACACGCTACTTTAATCAGCCATTAAAATTCACTTACAAGCAATGTTAATAATTCCTACATACCAATGCATAATACCTACATAACACTATATTATACTTACATAACAAGATAAAGTCATTATAGTTACCTACAAGCCCAGTAACTTAGTCAGATTTTACTTACATATGCCTATAAAAAAACACTTACATAACCAGTTTTTTACTTACAAGAAAGAAAGCTTTTTATATATAAAACCTTACATATACATATTATCACAGAGGGTATGTGGTCTTGGGTAGCAAGCAGTCAAAAAAATTAGCTGTTAAGGGGGGTTTAACTACTTCTCAGCCTCTCAACCAACAACCCAGTCAGCCCTTAAACCAGCAGCCAAGCCAGCCCCAAGCCCAGCAAAAAACCCAGCATGACCAGCAAGACCCAATCAAGCTTCTTCTCAAAGAATTAATCCAGAAATATGATATAAAAAAAGAGGACATTTTAGAAGCATTTGAACCAGAAAACGACCCAACTAACATCCCCATCTCCATCTTCAACACCAAAGAGCTATCATCATTAGAAGCCATCTCAAAATACCTTCACGAGGAGCTTCATTTAAAATTCAGTCAAATCGCTCAGTTAACAAACAGAAACCCAAGAACAGTCTGGTCAGCCTACCAGTCATCAAAAACCAAGCATCCCTCCCAGCTCACAATCAAGCAGTCAGAAATAAAAATCCCTATTCATCAATTAACAGACCGCTCCCTCTCAGTCCTTGAAGCAATTGTCTCTTATCTAAAAGAGAATTATAATCTAACCCTCCATGAAATAGCCCAATTCCTCAACAGAGACGACAGGACCATCTGGACAGTCTATCACAGGTATAAAAAGAAGGTGATGCTCCATGGCTAGCTCCTTCCCTAAAAATAAAATAATTGTATTAGCAATTTTCTTA
>DATDYH010000151.1:0-4782 GCA_035289045.1 Candidatus Nanoarchaeia archaeon | reverse complement strand
GCAAAATCCCTTTAGTTTCTTTTGGGGATACAAACACTTTTCTTTACAAAGAAAAGGGTTTGTTTGCGGGGATGCCGGAGTGGTCAAACGGGCTGGGCTTAGGACCCAGTAGGTTAGTCCTTTCACAGGTTCAAATATCAGCACCGAGGTTCCGATACCTCCTGATAAGGAAAATCCTGTTCCCCGCAATCTTATTTAACAAACTCCACATTATCTAAATCCTGAAATTGCCTGTCTCCTGTTAAAAATTTAACCCCATGAGATTTTGCAATAGTATACCCAACACAATCAATATAAGAAAGTCCTCTTTCTTTGTATTTTGCCCGAAATTCATTAGCCTTCTTAATATCCTCATCACTAATCTCTATGCAGTAAATTAATAGCCTGTCATAATATCTGTCTGCTTTTTCCCTGCCCCACATGCGAAGCAGCCCATAATGAAGCTCCATTAAATTCAGTCTTGTAGTAATAATAGCCACAGGATAAACATAGTTCTTATAATTCTGGTTTGCTTTAATAATCTCAAAAAAAGCATAAGTGTCAAAAAAGAAAGTTTTTAATTCTCCCATCCCTTCCTTGCCATATCCTTAAATTTTTGTCCTGAGACCTTTGTTTTAAGTGTTCCAAAAATATCCCTTAAATCAGCCTCTTTCACAATCTCTAAAAAAATCTTCTCATTCTCCTTCAGACCTTCCTGCTCCATTAATTGTTTAGGTAATATAACCCCCATAGAATTCCCCCATTTTCTGACAGTAACTTCAGTTGCCATTTTATTATACCTCAATTATACTTAAATATAACTAATATATAAATCTTTCTTACCCAGTCTTCCCAGCCATCCAGCATTTATACCTGCTGAATCCAAATCAAAAGATTTTTATACTTGTATATCCATGTAGATACAAATGGATGAGCTGTATTTTGAAGGCAAACAAGTCTTCATCACTGTCCATGCAATCAGGCGTGCAAGAGAAAGAGAAATTGCTTATCCAGACCAGGTCTACCAGTCATTAAAGCATAGCAGAATAAAAAGGCTTGGTAAAAATACTCTAAAATTCATTTGCCACTCAAAAAGAGGCTCAGTCATCTGCATAGGCGAGGACCTAGGCAGCATGATAATCATCAAAACAATAGAGAGAGGTAACTAAGATGAAATGCATAACCTGCAAAAAAGGAATAATGGAAAAAGTAAAAGACAGAATAGCAGAAGATAACATAGAGTTTGAAGCATTAAAATGCTCATCTTGTGGAGAAGAAATAATGAATATGCCTCAGTTAAAATCTCTCGCAGGCGAATACCGAAAGCTAAGAAAAGCAAAAGAGATAACATTTACAAAATGGGGAAACAGCATAGCAGTAAGAATTCCAAGGGAGATCACAAAAGAGTTCAACATAATCTCTGGTGGGCAGGGAATATTAACAAAAGAAAAAGAAGGCATAAAAATAATTCCCTTATGCTCTAAAAAGCTCAGTTAATTTTCCCAACAATCCAGTATTTATACCCGCTGAACCCAAAAATTAAAGCCGCTGCAATCATTAAAATAAAGTAATTATACTCCCCAATCATAGCACAAATGTAAAAAGCCATAGCAGAAGCAAAAGCAGTCAAAAACAGCAAACAATACCCCAAGAACCAAAGCCAAAAAGCATAGTCTTTTATCAGCTTAGCCCATCCTTTGAAATCCTGCTTAAAATAACAAGCAAACCCCAGAAAAGCAAGCAGCAGAAAGCAGATAATCAAAAACAAACTGCTCCAAAAGCCAGTAAACAAATAATCAAACATAAAAATAAGCATTAAATACCCAGGCAGGCTTGCTAATGAAAACCAGAGCAAATATCTTTTATCTCCCCTCTTCTGCAAAACATAAAAGCTCAGCCCCTCAAAAACAGCATAAGCTAAAAACACCAGCACCACAGCAATAATCATCAGTAATAAAGCCTTGTTTGTTACTCCTGCTATATTGCTTAAAGACTTCTGCACACCCAGCAAGTCACTCTCAGCAGTTATCCCCATCAACCCAGCCTTATACTCTCCCAATAATCCCAGGTAGCTCCTTATCTCACCCCTCACAAGCTCAAAAATTAAAAACACAGCTAGGAAAAATCCAATATCCAGGGAAAACGCTTTTAATAAAGTTTTAGGTTTCATATTATTAAGCAAATTCTTGTTCTAATGTCTCCTGAATAAAAGGATTCAGTAAGAACTCATCATGATTCGGAAAAACTAATCCTGAAGATGCCAGTTCAGGATAATTTTTTTGTATATCTCCCTCAACTCCATCCCATGATATCTCTGATTGGGATTTTCTCTTAGCAATACTTTCCATCAAGCGAACAGTTATTCTATCATTAACAACCCCTCTTGCAACATCTTCATCACTTAGAAAATAAGCTTTAGGCATAATTCTCTGCACATCACACACTCTCCCATAACCCCCACAAGCCCCCATGAAAACCAGCTTGTTTTGATCACTCGTTGCTTGAGAGTTAAAAACATCACTCTCTTGATAACTATGCCCTCTATGCGAGATAATGTCTATCCCTGGGTCATTAACAGCTTGTTTAACATCAGATGTATCACTAGTTAACACTATCTGCAGTGTTACTCCATTCACCTTTTTTGAAAGGATATTTAACCCAGAAGATTTAGAAGCTTTAAATCCATAATTATTAATAAGATTGCTTCTGGTAGCTCCAAGTTGTCCTTTTTGAGTTATATACAGCTTAGCAACTAATTTATCATCTTCCAGCCAGTCCTGAGGAACAACAGGTTCAATAATCTCAGGAAGAGCATCCGCAATTTCCAATGCTCTCTGTTTATTGGCATCACTAAAATCATCCTTATTCAGCTTTATATTAAACCCAAGAACAGCTGTATCAATTGGGGTATTTCTCGGCCATATATACCCCCTTATCTTATTCCACAGCTTCCCTACCAGTGATTCCTCTTTTTTATTATATTGCTCAATCAAAAAATTCTCCATATCTCGCTTGTATTCGCTCAAGCCAGGTTCAGTAAATATAGCCCTAATAGTATTAACTAACAACATCCCATTATTCCTTAAATTCGCTTGGTCTTCTTCCTGCAGGGCTTTTTTAATCAAAAGGATATAAAACTCTGGGTCTTCATCAATCAAACCTTTTAGTTTATTGTATTTCGCAAGAGTTAGCACAAAACCAAGTGCATATTCCTGTTCAGGGTCAATCTCTTTGATTTCATCTAAAAAATTCGGATACTTTGGAGCAATTTTACCACTGCATTTAACCAAATTAAAACAATAAACTTTTTCAAATCCGCTTGTATAAATATCAAACCCCCCGAAGGTCAATAAATAGTAAACAGACCTAAAATCAAGATTCTTAAAAATTGTCTCTCTCGCAACATCACTTCTCTTCTCTGCATCTTCCCAGTCATGCAGCTCATTTATCAGTTTTGCAAACTTTTTGAACCTATTCACATCCGGCTCTTCCTGCATATTAATCATGCCTGCTACAGGCTTGCCAATAACCCCATATTTTCCCATTCTGGCTAAAGCCCAGACAGCATTCTCTTTTTCCGCATAGCTAACATCGGGTTTTTGTAAAATTTTAATATACCCTGATTGGGTTAATTTAACTTTGTCCCACCCGGGATTGCTCACCACACCAGCATTGACCACCCGGTCAAGATTGTTTACTGTTACTGCAGGCTTCTCATCCCAGCCCATGCTCCCCAAATAAGAAAGTATTCTATCAACCAAAGTTTCATGATTTCTCTCATTAGGAATCAAGCATGCATTAGTGCTAACCGCTTCTGCAAAAGGCAGATTAAAGAATAACAAGACAAAAACTAATACAACACCTCTTTTAAGCATAAAATTAAATAATCTTTGTATTATATAAAATTTTGTAAATTAACAGGTTCAATAAGCCTTAACAATAACAACAGGAGTTCCTATCCTGACTCTCGGAAATAGCTCATCAATATCAGCATTCTTCATGGTAATACACCCCCCGGAAAGATCAAAATCCCCGCCATATCCATGTATCTCAATACCTCCGCCAGGGCTATTCACCCCCTTAGGCACTAAACCTCTTTGTTTAGCGATTAAGAACTCTAAATTATCCTCTTGCCTTGGATAGTCCAATAATAAAGCCTTATGAAAAATAGTTCTTTTTCCTTCTTTTTTATCAACAACCTCATAAATACCCTCGGGAGTGCAAAAATCCCCTTGATACATTTTATCATCATAAGGATTCCCCCCCAAACCTATAGAAAAGCTTCTTTCTCTTTTACCTTTATTAAATAACTCCAGTCTCCTTGGAATCTTGGAAACAACAATCACATTCCCATGTTCTCTACTCCAAGCGATTGTTGAATAAGCTAATGCCCGATACCTGCTAAGCTCAGAATCTTCAATTCTAACCTCTCTTCCAGTCCTGATATCCTTAATAAGAGAGGATGATTCAAAATAAGGTTTTGTTAGCCTAGCCTCATCTAACCCATTGTAATCTAACCCCCGATAAGCAAATAAACCGATTAAAGCTGCTAATCCAAAAATCCTGCCAATTCTCATGCTATAACCCTGCTACGCGAGTATTTAAACCTTTCTAATTTTAACTACTGCATAATAGCTAAAAAATATAGGCCTACCCAATCAATCCCAGAATATCAGAAACCTCTATTCTTAAGCACACTAAACAAAAACTCCTCTAACCAGCACACAAAGCTTCCTGAAAAATCCTGGCTGCAGTTGCATCATCAATTTCAATAGATTCATCACTTCCTTCATCAGTATCATC
>DATDYH010000150.1:0-3549 GCA_035289045.1 Candidatus Nanoarchaeia archaeon | reverse complement strand
GTAACTTTGACCCCTCAGAATTAATTCATATTGGGGATGAGAACTACAACGAAAAAGATAGCAAAATTCTTTTCTCATTTCTAAGCAAGTTTAATAGGCTTATTATCACCCCCTATGTAATCGCAGAGTTATCAAACCTTGCTAATAAAAGGTTGACAAAAGCAGGTAATTTTAAGCGATTTGTGCTTGAATGCCAGTCTGTTTTTAAGAATTATACAGAAAGTAGAATCAAAAAAGATAAAATTCTAAACAGAAAAGAAGCTCAGTGGTTAGGTTTTCCAGATGTAAGCATATTAATAAGCTCAGAAAATGAAAACCTGCCTATTTTAATAAAAGAAGCCCCCCTATTGAGAGAATGTGCAAAACTAGGAATCAAAACTATCGACTTCGGAAGCCTGAGGGCAACATATCCATTACCAGAATAAGTTTCTTTCTCCCCTAAATACCCGGCTAGCAAAAACTCATAGCAAATCTTATAAATTATCCTCAGTTATCTATCAGTATGTATAATCCAATAGCAACTGAGCATGAAATCCTGGAATTCTGGAAGAAGAATAAAATCTTTGACAAGCTTGTTAAAAAAAACCAGAAGAGCAAGAACTGGAGTTTTATTGATGGCCCCATAACAGCCAATAATCCAATGGGAGTCCATCATGCCTGGGGCAGGACATACAAAGACCTTTATCAAAGATGGAAAGCAATGCAGGGCTTCAACCAAAGGTACCAGAATGGCTTTGACTGCCAGGGCTTATGGGTTGAGGTTGAAGTTGAAAAAGAGCTTGGATTCAACAGCAAAAAGCATATTGAAGAATTCTCTCTTGAGAAATTTTCAGAAGCATGCAAGAAAAGGGTTGATAAATACTCAAAAATCCAGACCCAGCAGTCAATAAGGCTTGGGCAGTGGATGCACTGGGACAACTCTTATTACACCCTGTCAGACAACAATATTGAGCATATCTGGCATTTCCTGAAAACCTGTCATGAAAAAGGCTGGTTATACCAGGCATCAAGAGTAATGCCCTGGTGCTATCGCTGCGGCACATCATTATCCCAGCACGAGCTTGTTGATTCTTACAAAGACCTTACTCATACCTCAGTTTTCATAAAGTTCCCGATAAAAAATAAAAAAGATGAATTCTTATTGGTCTGGACAACAACCCCATGGACATTGACAGCAAACATAGCAGCAGCAGTTAATCCCGAACTGGAATATGTAAAATTAAGGCATAATAATGAATCTTATTATCTCTCAGCAAAGCTCGCAAATAAAGTTTTTCATAACCCTGAAATAATAGGCAGAGTAAAAGGCAGGGAATTGAAAAACCTTGAATATGCAGGCCCTTTTGACCATCTTCCTGTCCAAAAAGAGGTCAAGCATAAAATAGTCCTCTGGAATGAAGTTTCAGAAGAAGATGGCACAGGCATAGTCCACATAGCACCTGGCTGCGGTGCAGAAGACCATGAGCTTGGAAAAAAGGAAAATCTTCCAGCACTCTCACCTTTGGATGAATCAGGCAATTATATAGATGGCTATTCCTGGCTTACATGCAAAAATGTAAAGCACATTCTCCAGCCCATTCTTGATGACCTGGAAAAAAGAAATATCTTGTTTAAAACAGAGCAATTCACCCATCGCTATCCATGCTGCTGGAGATGCAGGGAAGAACTTGTATTCAGGCTAGTAACAGAATGGTTCATCTCATCAGATGAAATCAGGCCTTTAATGAAAAAAGCAGCATCCAAAGTTACATGGTATCCAGAGCATGCATCAAAATTAATGGAAGACTGGCTTAACAACATGGGTGATTGGTGCATCTCAAGAAAAAGATTCTGGGGCCTGCCATTGCCTGTCTGGAAATGCTCCTGCAATCATACAGAAATCATAGGCTCAATAGCAGAATTAAAGAAAAAAGCAGTTTCAGGAATCAAAGGGCTTAAAGAGCTTCACCGCCCCTGGATTGATAATGTCATGCTTAAATGCCCTGCTTGCAAGGAAAACATGACAAGAATCCCTGAAGTAGGTGATTGCTGGCTTGATGCAGGCATAGTCCCTTATTCAACCCTTAATTATCTTCATGACAAGCCATATTGGAAAAAATGGTTCCCAGCAGACTTTATAACAGAGATGAGAGAGCAAATCAGGTTATGGTTTTATTCCATGCTCTTTATGTCAGTTACATTGGAGAACACCACACCATATACCTCAGTTTTAGTCTATGAAAAAGTCCATGACGAACAAGGCAATCCCATGCACAAGTCCCATGGCAATGCAATTTGGTTTGATGAGGCAGCTGAGAAAATGGGTGTGGATGTCATGCGCTTCCTTTACTCAAGCCAGAATCCAAAATTCAACCTTAATTTTGGCTATACTCCTGGAAAAGAAGTTAAAAGAAAGCTGGATGTTGTCTGGAATACTGGTAATTATGTTAATCTTTATTGCAATCCAAAAAATACAAGAGAAGCCAATCCATCCATAGTTGACAAATGGCTGCTCTCAAGAAGGGAGACAACAAAAAAATTAGTAACCCAATATCTTGAGCAGCTCCAGCCCCATCTCGCAATCAAAGAGATTGAAACCTTTTTGTTAGAGGACTTGTCAAGAACCTATGGCCAGGCAATAAGAGACAGCTTGGACAATAAAACAACCCAGGCAGTATTAAGAAACTCTTTTGCAGCAGGATTACAGCTTCTTGCACCCTTCCTCCCGTTCATAACAGAAAAGCTTTACAAAGAAGCCCGGGGAAAAAAAGCATCAATTTTCTTAGAGTCATGGCCAAAGCATAATCAAAAACTAATCAATCCAAAACTGGAAGAGCAGATGGCTCTGGCAAAGGAAATAATCCAGTTGCTCCTTGCTGAAAGAGACAAAGCAGGAATTAATGTTCGCTGGCCTCTGCAAAAAGCAACAATCCTTAGCAGTAACCCAAAAATCAAGCCAGCAGTAAGAACTCTTGAGCCTCTTATTAAGAAGCAGGCAAATTTAAAGTCCATTGCATTACAGCCAGCAAAAGCCCAGGTTACATCAGCAGTTCTGGACACAAAATTAACACCTGAGCTTGAAAAAGAAGGCTACACAAGAGAGGTAATCCGCAGGATTCAGGGTTTAAGAAAACAAGCAGGCTTAAAAAAAGAAAACAAAATTACCCTTGAAATCACATCAGAGATTGAACTGCTTAATGAAACAATAAAAGAGGCTGTAGGAGCAGCAAAAATAGCAAAGCTAGCCAATCCAGAGCATAAAGACAAGTTCAAAATCAAAGACCGGGAATTTGAGATTAAGTTTAATAAGGTTAAATAATTTTCTCTTAATATTGTAATATACAATGTTTAGTTTCAAAGTTTAAGACCGAAATCTCTCATCCCTCTTTCATTTTCCTATGGCTCGGCTCCCCCATTGCTTGCTTTGGGGAGGAGAGCCATCACCTCCATTAATCTTATAAATACCAACATTCTCCTTATTCCTATGGAAGTTAGAGCAACCACTAAAATTAAGATTGAAATAAGACCCGAGATTATTAGAACTCTCAAAGTCTACCATAAGGCTTTGCA
>DATDYH010000149.1:0-7046 GCA_035289045.1 Candidatus Nanoarchaeia archaeon | reverse complement strand
ATACATCATTAGCTTCATCACAGCTGTCTGTGGTGCAGTCATTAGCATCAGTACATGTATTTTGTGAATAAACAATGCATGCACCAGACTCGCAATAGTTAAGAGTGCAGAATAATTTATCATCATCACACAAAGTATATCTTTCCTTATTAGTCTCCCCAGAACAGATTAATCCGGTCCCATCACCATTGCAGGCATAAGTTCCCTGGTTTTTGCACGAGCTTCCCCCACAAGCAAGTCCTTTATACACACCAGTTGTAACCCCTGCAGGAGGTAGCCAGGTTTCATCCACTCTTCCATCGCAATTATTATCTTTATTATCACAAACCTCAGCTCTTGGCACCACACCAGTGCAGAAATAACCAAAGAAAGGATTGCTAACATCATTGAATCCTGTTGATGGCGCATATTTATTTAAATTACATTTTAACTCTCCAGTGCTGCACTCTCCTGTATCAATCCCGCATGAAGAGCCCTCTTTTAATGTCCCATCAGGGCTACAGCTTTCTTCAAGAGGGCAATTTCCTTCAAATACCTTAGCAAATATATTAAAATCATCATAAGAAATAGTTTGCACTAGTTGTCTATCATCCACTGGTTGGTTCATCTCTTCTGGACCATCTTCTATTCCATCATCATCCTCATCTCTGTCATAATTCATCGCATCATTCCATCTGGTCCCCCCATACTCGCTCAACCATGCCTCTCCAAGTTTAATAAAATCATAAACCCCAACACATCCATCATGGTTAAAATCAGCACTGCATGCTCCAAAGGTCGACCCAATCTTGTCTTCATCAATAACACCATTGCAATTATTATCAATAGTATCACAAGGGTCGCTTGAGGAAGGCTGCCCACCATTGCACTGGCAGCTAAGCACACCATTATCAATACCCCCAACACAATCATCATCTAGGTTATTACAGGTTTCTGTTGGCATAGCAGGGCAGCTACTACATGTTAAATAAGGCAAGCATGCTCCGCCTGACTTTGTATAGCAGGTATGCTTTAGTCCATTCTCCCTGCCTGTTAAATCTTCATCAACAACCCCATCACAATCATTATCAAGATTATCACAAACCTCAGCAGGAACTGTTCCACAACCACCACAGGCATTTTTTACACCTTCATCAACCTGGCCATTGCAATTATTATCCTTATTATCACAAATCTCTATCCCTGGCATCCCACCAGTGCAGAATTTAGTAAAAAAAGCATTATTAACTTCGCTAAATCCAGCAGGGGCATATGACCCAAGCGTGCATTTCAACTGCCCCAGCCCACATTCCCCAACTCCAGACCCGCAGCTAGAGCCAGATTTTAAGGTTCCATCAGGACTGCATTTATCTTCACTCGCACAAGCCCCTTCAAATATGATTCCAAAAATTACAAAATCATCATGGTCAATTACTTTGTCATTATCAAAATCCATCCTGGCATCCCAGTTAGCATCTCCAGGCTTGCTATCCCATGCCCTGCCAAAAACAATGAAATCATGCACCCCAACGCACTTATCCCCTGTAAAATCCACTCTGCAAACCTCCCACCACTTCTCATTTGCAAGCCTCACATCTTCATCAACCTTTCCATTGCAGTTATTGTCAATATTATCACACAAGTCATTCTGGGAAGGCACCCCTCCAAAACATTGGCATCCAGGAACCCCAACAGGCACCCCACCAATAATGCTCCCATCAACAACACCATCGCAATTATTATCTCTGTTATCGCAAACCTCACCAGGTACAGCAGGGCAGCTGGCATCACAAGTCATGTAACTCCCGCATCTGGTTCCAGTAATATCACCAGTGTAATCAACACATTTTCTCTTTAACTCTTCATCAGTGCTTCCATCACAATTATTGTCCAAGTCATCACACTGAGAACTAGTTTCTATTCTTGCTGTTGGAGCAGTATTCAATCCAGCAGGATCTTTGCAATAACGGGAAAACAAAGGATTGTAAATATCATTTACCACAGCCCACACACCTGCAAAGCATTCAGCCTTGCCAGGATTGCAGATGCCTTTAACCGCACTAACCCCACAATCAGGCTGGGCAGTCTCACTGCATTTCTTATCTTTAGGGCAGGCACCTGTAAATACAGCTGCAAAGACATTAAAGTCTTTTATATCAATAATTTTATTAGAACTTCCCGTCTGGTATAAATCAACAACAGGATTCCATCCAATATCCCCCTCCTTTTTCCCATAGGAATTCATGAAAATAATAAAATCATTCACCCCCGCACATTTATCACCATCAAAATCAACCTGGCAAACCTCCCACCAGCTCCCCTCAGCCTGCCTCCTGTCCTCATCAACATCTCCATCGCAATCATTGTCAAAATTATCGCAGTCATCCGCACCAGTCCCCCCTTTTGTCTTGAGCTTAGGATCAACACCAGGGTTGCACGCACAACTCTCCAACCCATTATCTTTTGCACAAGCACTATAACCAGGGATTTCTGCATTGCTGTCATCATCTTTATCATTGCATATTTCTGTTTTTCCAGGTTTAACCCCCGGGTCTTTATCATCACAATCAGCCCCACCACAACTTATATCCCTGGAGCCATCTCCATCTTCATCTTTGCAGAGCAAAACATTTAATAATCTGCTTTTCTCCTTGCTGATTTGCCCGCTAAAAATTGTTTTAAAATAATACTCAGGATTATTGCCCAAGCCTTCAGGGTCAGCCTGCCATTCTGTTTTCCATATAGCCTTTGCCAGCCCAGAGCTGTCAAATAAAACATTTGCAGGGCTGGCACTTATACCATCATCTCCGCTTAAAAAATCATCCTCCATAATAAGAAACCCAACTTGCAGCCCATTGCATTCAGCTCCACCACCAACATTAAGAGTAACATCAACCCCATCATACACACTATTCTCACTCCACTCCCTGCTGATTATCTTGCATGCGCTCCCTTCATAAATTGCAGTGTATTTTTCAAGAATAAATTTTATGGTTTCTTTGCTCTTTTTCCCAACACTAAGGCAGTCAGCATCACCCCAGCTCTCTTTATAACTGCTATAAAAAGTGGAAAGGTCATTTATCTCCATACTGTTAATCCTCTCGCTTTCAGTATTCCCAAGAAATTCAAGCAGCGCGCTCCTGACAATTCCTTCAAATTCCCCAGTACTGTCAGCATAACTAGGGCAGTTTCTGGCAGAGTCTGCATAACCAGCTAGAACCAGCAAAGCAAATAACAGCAAAAAGAGTTTTTTCAACCTAGCACTCCTTTATTTTGCTCTCCTCTTGCCATACCACCATCCAATCAGCACAAAAATTACTAATATTCCTACAAGCAGGATAATTGTTCCGGCTGAAAATCCTCCAGCAGCTTGTAATCCCCCCTGGCTTGCTCCAGGCTGTTGCTCATTCACCTCTGCTTTTACTCCGCTATCCTGAACCCCACTATCTTGAACTCCCGCTTGCACCACTTGTTGAGCAACCTGTCCAGAATCGCTGCCTCCAGCACCAATTGTTGTTGTCACACTTTTTTCCAGTTCCTTCTGCTGCACATATACAGGCACAGCTCCCTTCATGATATTTGGATACGGGTCCATATTAATTCCAAGGCTTGTTGCTTTATCTATAATCTTCTGCCTTAACTCAGGCTCATCACTTAAATCAGATGTAGAATCAATCAGCACCAAAGCCAGGCTAAACTTTGTCGCATCACTGCCCATTGAGCTTATAGTCTCTTCTATTCCTTGTTTTTCACTCGGGCTTAATTTACCACTTGCAAAACTCAGAGATAACACTAAACTTAACAATATGCAAAAGAACATTCTATACTTCATCAAAACACCTCCTTTTAATTAAACTATTCCTGAGCTGTTTTAAATCTTTATATAGCTTGTTATTTTCAGGATCCTGTTAAGCTAAGCAATGATAAAGGCACTACCCTTTACTTTGTCAAGCTATCTAAATACATTCCCAAAAACCCAATAGTCCCAGGCAGGCACTCTGATTTTTTTGGTATCTTGTTTTTATCAAACCACTTAACACAATTTACTCCATGATCCTTTAATGATTTCTCCCCACCTACTAAACTACAAACATAACATATCAGTATTTGTTGTGATTCCCTATCTTCAGCAACCCATTTTGAAGAAAGGATTTTAGGCAACAGGTATTCCACAGCCACATCATACCCAGATTCTTCTTTTGCTTCCCTAACAGCAGTTTCTTCAGGATGCTCCCCAAAATCAACCTTCCCGCCAGGAAGTTCCCATTTATTATGGGCTTCCTTATGCCACTCTCTTTCTCTTTTAACAAACAGTATCCTTCCTTGTTTATTAACAACAAGGCTTTTTACAATTATGAATTGTTTTCTTTGTTTTTCTTGCATTTTTTCTTATTTCTTCAAAATATTTGTTCAGAGCCTTATAGAACCTTTTGTTCTTTTTTAACCTTTCTTTAAAGTTTTTTCTTTCTGATTTTTCAATTTCTTCGCTTTCTTTATAAGAGAAGTTTTCATCTGGCTTTACAGCAATCTTACAGCTGGTTTCTCCATCCCATTTATTATAGTGATAAAGCCTTGAATCATTTGATGCATCAACTATATGGCCCCCACCATGAATTCTAACTCCCAGGCATAGGTGATAATCTACATCATCATGAGGAATATCAATAATCTCCTTAGGCAAGCCCTGATTGCTCCATCTGAATTTACAAGCAATAAACCTTACTTTATAGCCTCTTTTTTCCAGTAATACTTTCAATCTTCTGTGCTTCTCCCAACAGCTATTATCTTTATCTCTCAGTCTTTCTTTTATATGAAGAGGTTCATCCCTTACTCTTTCAAATATCTTTATTATTTCTCCATCATATCCGAGGTGATTTATGCTGTTTATAGCATGAACTTTGTGCCCCTTACCTTTAATCTCGATTATATTCACTCCTGTATTTGATTGGGCTATATCGTACATTTCTTCTCTTGATGTATGACCTATAATCCCAAATATAACCTTATTTGTGCCTCCATGAGCCACTACAATAATTGTTCCATGATGTTTTCTCCTGATATCCTCAAAAAAAGATTTTGTCCGGTTAATGTGGTTTTGTTCACTCTCTCCTCTCGGAGTTTTAACATCGTGAGCAGGTATCCCAAGTCTTGTGGTTTCTTTTTTTAAATATTCTCTCCAAAAAGAAAAAGGGTCCTTAATATTAATTAACTCGCCTATGTTAAACTCTTTGAGCCTTTTATCACAGATCACCTTAAGCTTATGCGGTTTTGCAATCTCCTCAGCTGTTTCAACTGCCCTTTTTAAATCACTTGAATAAATAGCATCTATCTTTTCTTTTCTTAGCCTTTCAGAAATCTTTTTTGCCTGCTCCTTCCCTAAAGGAGTTAAACCAGTATCATAGTCTTGCCCCTGGAGCTTCTCTTCTTTATTTGCTATAGACTCTGCGTGGCGAACTAAAATCAGTTTCATTCCATAACCCCTTAGCTTAATCAAAACTTAAGTTTTTATTAATAAGCCTCCTATATCCTCTTTTGCACCCTCTCTAAATCTTTTTTATCTTTATGCCTGATATACTTAAATAAAGCATCCACAACCATCTGGCACTCCCTTCTTACTCCTTGCTCTGGAGTATATTTCTCATTTGCAAAATCTGGTATAAGGTTGCTATTATATTTGCCATATATAATCTTTACATTGCTCTCCGGCTGTTTTGGTTTTCCTTTTTTATACTTATTAAAATAGACAGAGACTAAAACAGGCTTCTCTCTTAAAAAGATTAGTTCATAATAAGGCTTATCGAACTTGTTTCCATAAGTCTCTACATCAATATCAGAAAAAGCTTTTATTGCCCCATAAGCTGTTGAACCTTTTACTATTATTACCTTGTTCTCTCCAGAGAGTTTCCTCTTTAAATAACTAAAAATCTCTTGTTTATTCTTAAAAACCTGCATATTATCTTTATTTTCTGCCAGAATAAATAGCTTTCTCTTTGCTCTGCTGGGATTTCTTCAGCATTAACTCAAGTTTCCCCATAGTCATCTCTTCAACCACATCAATCCCCAATTTTTTTATAAATCCTCTTATATCTTCTTTTTTCTTCTCAACCTTATCATTATCCCCAACATTTAAGCATTCAACCTCTAAAAATCTTCCGAGATTCTCAACATCTTCTATCACAACCTCATAGTCTTTTGTTAAAAACGCATACTTCCTGCTTTTAATCTCTGCTAGGGGAATAAACCCTAATTTAGTTATTATCTCTGTTATTGCCCTAAGGTCATTAACCTCCACCTCATGCTCATCAGAATAAGTCCATGTATTATTTTTATCAAAATGGTCAAGTTTGTATGTTAAATACACTTTTTTATCTTTTTTCCTTATCCTCAAGCATTCAGTTATAAATCCACTTTTTGGAGAACATCTCTTTGTTGCAGGGTGATGATAATACACATCACACATCTCTCTCATTCCTTTATATTTTAAATGGCTTAACTTCCTTCTTGCATCCTTCACAGCATCCTTTATCTTAACTAAAATCTCTATCTCTTTCATTTTGATTGTTTAATCATTCCTCCAATCCCTTCTTATCTTTTTAGTTCTAGGATGATTTAGTAATCTTATAATCAGTAGCTCCATCTTTTTTATCAAATAGTTCTACCCCCATCCCTTTTAATTTCTCCCTCAGGGTATCTGCTGTAGCCCAGTCTTTTTTCTTCTTTGCCTTTGTTCTTTCTGCAATAAGACTTTCAACAACAGTTCTATCAATCTCCCCATGATTACCTTCTTCAAAGCTGAAAGACTTAAAAACCTTATCTAGTTTTCTAAAATAGTTTTCAATTTCATCCGCATTTTTATGATTATACTCTCCCTCATGGACAACTTCATTTGCATAGTTAATAAAACCAAAAATCTCAGCGAGAGCAATTGGGGTGTTAAAATCATTATCCATAGCATCCATAAAACCATGCTCAAGCTTGTTTAACCTTTCTCTCAGGTCTGGATTATATTCTTGTTTTGGATTATGCCTTAACTGAAATAAAAAGTTGTTTATCCTACCAAGAGATGC
>DATDYH010000148.1:0-3551 GCA_035289045.1 Candidatus Nanoarchaeia archaeon | reverse complement strand
CAGCAGAAAGTTCCCACTATACAAAGCAAACAGGGAAAACCGGCTCTTCAAAAAATACAAGCTTCTCTATAACCTCACCTCTATTTTTGATTCCAGGATAACCGAGTTTATAGAAGAAAAGCTTTCACCAAAATCAATCATCTTATTCGGCAGCTATCAAAAAGGAGAAGATATAGAAACCAGCGATGTAGACTTATTTATAGAATGTAAGCAGGAAAAACTAAGCCTTGAAAAATTTGAAAAAATCCTCAACAGAAAGCTCCAGCTTCATTTTAACCCAAATTTTAAAAGCTACCCAAAAGAGCTAAAGAATAACATAATCAATGGCATTAGCCTTAGTGGTTTCTTGGAGGGCTACACATGATAACCAAGATTAAGCCAGACCCCCAGAAATCAGAATCTCTAAAGAGGATGGCAGAGATTACCTTAGAAAGATTAAGCAAAACCCAGATAGAGGACTACCCAAGCAACACACTTGTTGATTATTATGACATTATACATAAGCTAATGGAAGCCTTAACACTAAAAGCAGGGATTAAAATCAAGGATGAAGGGGCTCATCAGGAGCTTATAGACTACATTGCAAAGGCCCACAAGCTCAATGAACAAACAAGGCAGTTTCTCCAGCAAATGCGGGATTACAGGAACAGAATCAGTTATGAAGGTTTTATGGTCCATAAAAACTATATCCTGCTTAACAAGGAAAAAATAACCAGCATCATCAGCTTTCTCTCAAATAAGCTCGGCCAGTAAAATCCCATATTCCAAAACCTTTATATAAAAATCTTCTTTATTTCCCATATATGAAGAAGAGGTTAATTTTCTTAATTGCAGCTATTTTTCTGTTCTCCCTGCAGTTTGCAGCAGGAGCTAACTTTTCAAAGGAAAATGCAGTTCTCTGGCTTGACACCAATATCAATCCATTGGATGATTCAGCAGCAACATCGCTTTCATTAGCTGTCCTAAGCTCAAGCAACCTGGACATCTCCTCAAAACTCCAGACATTTCTCCAGAACAACCCGGAAAGGAACTGCTACCCAAAAGCCCGCTGCAATCTTCAGGACACAGCATTAACCTTAATCTCCCTTGATTCTTTAGGCGAGCCAACAGACAATATCATCTCATGGCTCAGCTCAAAGGAAAAAGTAGCAAAAACCCAGGCAGACTGGCTTATCCAGATTTTCTCAACAGGCTCTGGAAGATGCACCATAACTCATGAATCAATAGGCAACAGGTTTGTCTTTGTCAATGGCACAACTAACCAGCTTAAGCTTGATGACAGGTTAATAGACTGGGTCAACATCAGGCAGGATTTAGGGATTGAAATAACCAATGCAACAGAAGATTTTATAATTGACTGCTCAGACCTTGGAGGCAGCACAATCCTTTCTTTAATCAGGTATTCAACAGACGAGTTCAGAATAGTCCAGCAGGAAGACTCAAATCAGGCAACCTTAAGATTAAAGGATGTCTGCTATGGAGAAACTTCTTGTGATAAGCAAGGGACTTTTCTTGCATCTTTTGCACTGCACCTTGCAGGTGAAAAGCTCAACACATTGCAATATCTAAAAGACAATGCTGCCTCAGAACTTGATTACGCAATCTTATATGACATCACCCAGGATGAAAGATATTCTGATTTATTATTCACTAGCCAAAATGAAGCAGGCTCCTGGAACAATGATGCTTTCCTCACTTCAATAGTCCTTTACTCTTTAAGAGATAGCTCAGACAATAAAGCGCAAAAAGCACTAATCTGGCTTAAGCTAAAGCAAAAAACAAACGGCCAGATTGGCAATAGCCAGCTAGATACAGCAGCAGCATTATTTTTTGCATTAGAAGCAGATATTATTAACAGGCCAACAACAGGTGATGGAGGAGCAGGAGCTTACTGCGGGGATAATGTTGTTAATAAAGAGCTTGGCGAGGAATGTGATGGCACATCAGACACAAAAAAAGAAGGTGCATTAGAAGACTGCCAGGGCTTATGCACAGGCTCATGCGCATGCAGGAAAATTGAGTGCAAGGTAGATGAAGACTGCCTTCCAGGCAAGAAATGCGATGAAAAAACAAGCACTTGTTTCTCACCAGAAACAAGCAGGCAATGCTCTTCAGATGATGACTGCCCTTCTGGTTACTCTTGTGATGTTGTTTCACGAAGCTGTAAATTATTAGAGGAAGAAAAGCAAACCTGCTCATCAGATAAAGACTGCAATGAAGATGAAACCTGCGACCGGGTTACAGAAACCTGCATCCCAAAGCAGGAAGATGAATGTGGAGATGGCACCTGCTCAAGAGATGAAGATGAAGTAAGCTGTCCTGAAGACTGTGAAAAAACAACCTCACCACCAGCAAAAAAATCTCTTTGGTGGGTCTGGATTCTTGTATTCCTGGCAGGCTTAGGCATCTTAATCTTTATCCTTTACAAGAAATTTTTAAAACAGACTCCTTTAGAGCCTGAATCTTATTTTGAGTCCCCATCCACAAAAGGCAAAAAGCCCTTTAACCCCAAAGGCCATCCAAGCCAGGATGAACTTGAGCAGCAGATTGACACTTCAATCAAGGAAGCCCAGGAACTTCTCAAGCACAAGTAATATGGCAGGAGGCAGCACTTTAAGATATGTAATCGTCTTCTTATTTATCATCTCAATCCTGGTTTTTCTTGTTTCCCTGGCAATAGAGCTTTTCCACCCAACAGAATTAGAAAAGCCTATAAACAATGCAATCAGCTCTGTTTATACTCCAAAATTAACCCCTCCTGACCACATCAAGGAGGACCAGATTCATGTTTATGAAGACAAGGTAGTCATTGATATTAAAAATCCAAAATGGGCAAAGTTTGCAGATACAGATTCCATGGTTCCTTTCCTTGATGAGGGGAGCAATGCAATCCAGGTTCAGCCCCAATCCCCGGAAGATATCCAGCTTGGGGATATAATTTCATACGAATATGAAGGCAGTGTAATCATTCACAGGGTTATTGAACTGGGAAAAGATGATAAAGGAATATACTACATAACCAAAGGAGATAATAACCAGAATCAGGACCCTTTAAGAGTCCGCTTTCCACAAGTAAGGAGAATACTTGTTGGCATAATCTACTAAAAGAAAAATGAACACAAAAATCATGGCAATCCTGTCAATCCTGTTAATAGCTTCAGCAGCCATTCTTATATTCTATAATTTTAACAGCTCAGTAATTGCATCAGGCCCATCAGACAAGATTATCATGAATCTTTCAGGCATGAAAACATGCTGCACTTACACAGAAAATGGCAGAGAAAAATCATGCATAATCCAGGAAAGGTTTGACTGCAGTGTTTGTGATGAAAAGTGCAGCCCAGAACAATTCTCTTCTTAAAAGTGGTTACATTTAGAAAGGGTTATAAATCATCCCAATCTACCCCCTATAAACTTAAACTCCAGATTTACACCATGCGATTGAAATTAAAATGACTAAAAATAGAATAAAACACAGCCTAAGACTAATAGAAGACTACCTCTTTAGTAATCAGAAACATGGGTTTTGGATGGACTTTACCGCTTGTCAT
>DATDYH010000147.1:0-2489 GCA_035289045.1 Candidatus Nanoarchaeia archaeon | reverse complement strand
GATTGATACCTCAAAAAGCATAAAATCAGGAGAAAACAGCATTATGCTAAAAGCAAGTGATGAGCATGGGAATATTGGAGAGGGGTTAATGAGCTTCAGGGTTATACCTGTGCCTACAAAGCTGATTGTTAATAAAAATAAGCAGGAGTATTTGCCTGGAGATAATGTTGAGATTAACACTTATTTATATGACCAGGCTGGTGATTTACTGGAGAATGATGCTGTTGTGAGTGTTAAAGATGCTGATGGCAAAGAGGTTGAGAGTGGTGTTGGAAGCCTGGTTTTTAAGCTTGGAGAGCAAGCTGTGCCTGGGGAATGGGAGATTACTGCCCAGGATGATAAGCTTGCTGTTGATGATGTATTGATTGTTAAAGAGGTTGGCAACCTGTCTGTTGCTTTGGTGGGGCAGGATGTTTTCTTAAAGAATGTTGGGAATATTGAATTTGATGGAAGTGTTGCTGTCAAGGTTGATGAAGAGGCTTTAAACCAGGCATTAAAGCTTGGGCTGAATGAGAGTTATACTATTAAATTGGACAGGTTCCATGGAGAGAGGAAGGTTAAGGTTTATGTTGCTGGAAAAGAGCATGACTTGGGGATTGTTAATATTGAAGACAGAAGAAACTTTTTTGGAAAATTAGGGGACCAGTTAACCGGGAATGTTGTCGGTGAGGAGAGGGCTGCTAATCCATGGATATATGTTGCTGTTATTGGGGTGTTAGCCGGATGCCTGATTGGATTTTATATTTACAAGAAAAGAACAGAGGATTATTATGAAGGATTAAGAGGGATGGAGAGAAAAGAAGCTGGCAGGGTTGCTGAGAGAATAAGAAAGATGAAAGAGAGAGAGATGCCCAGAAGAAGAATGTTTTATTCAAAGCCAATCAATCCTGAAGATGCTAAGGATTTCAGGGAGCAGATGCTTGGAAAGTTGAGGGATGAGGAAAATAGTTCAGCATTAAGAAAGGGGAACAGGCCTGAGCCTTATGAAAAAAGAGGGAGATATGATGCTGGGCCTAGAGGGTTTTTGTGATTATAAAGATAATATCCTTCTCTTCTTCAATTTCTTTAAACCTGTAGTATCTTTTTAGCAGGGTTCTGAAATCCTGGAGTTTTTTTGACCTCTTTAAGAAAGAGATTGCTATGTTATTGTTTCTTGATACTCTTTTGATTTCTTTTAATGCAAGCTCCATGTTGCTGAAATTGTGAAAGGCTGTTACAGAAATGATTGTGTTAAATGACCTATCTGAGAATGGGAGGGATGCTGCTTGTGCATAGAGAAGGTTACTTTGGTGCTTTTTTCCTTCCCTGAGCATTGCTTTGCAGTTGTCTACCCCTGTTGATTTAATCTTAAAGTAATTAGTGCTTATGCCTGTGCCGCAGCCGATGTCTAATAGTGGGGGGAGGAGCTTAATGTGCTTTTTGATTATTGCAAGCTTTTTGAGCTGCTCTGCTTGATGGAGAGTGTTGTAGGATGGGGCTATGTGATTATACATGTTTTAGCTCCTTTAATAAAACACAAGCCTGACAAATGTTTTTTGATGTTGGCTCTTTACAAGTGGTGCAGGAGTTTAGCTTTGCTGATGCTTTGTAATGGGCTTTTAGCAGGGGGAGGGTTTCAAGAAATGAAGTTATGATAGAATGCTTTGTGCCTGGATATTTTGACTCAATATTATTAAGCCAGATTCTTACATCCCACCTGTAGCCTTGCAAGGCATAAGGGCATTCTGTGAAAGTTATTGGAAAGCCTTTTAGGAAAGAGTAGGCTGCGGTTTCTTTCTCTGTCAAAAGATAAAATGGCTTAATTCTTTTTATAAAAGATTTTGATTCAAGCATGCCTGTTATTGGGCCTAACCTTGCTGAGGCTGCATTATTCCTCCTGAACTGGTTCATTAATATTGATTGAGCTTCATCATCTAAATTATGGCCTGTTGCAAGCTTGTTGAAGCCTAATTTTCTTGAGTATTTGTTTAATAAGTATCTCCTGAAAACTCCGCAGATAGTGCAGGGCTTTTGCGGAATCCTGCGAATCATCTGGTCAAGAGTCATGCCAAATTCCTGCTTGTATGAAAAAATATTGAGCTTGATGTTTGCTTTTTTGCAGAAGGCTAGTGCATCTTTTTTTGTTTTGTCCCTGTAGCCTTTGATTCCTTCATCAATTAGGATTGCTTCCAGTAAAAAGAGCCTTGTTTTCTTGCTTAGCTCGTTCATAAGATAAAGAAGCGATGTTGAGTCTTTTCCGCCTGAGAGAGCTATAATAATCTTGTCATTTTTAGCGATTAAACTAAATTTTTTAATTGTGTAAAGCGCTTTTTTTTCAAAATATCTTATAAAATGGGTTTTGCAGAGCTTTCTTGGATTATTCGGCAGCTGGATTACTGGCTTTTCCTTACAATTTTTGCATGGCATTTTATTTTTTAGGTTCTAACTTTTGCTTTTAACCACCCGAGATTACAGAAAGAATTTTGACCTTATCTTTTTCTGATAGTTTT
>DATDYH010000146.1:0-2251 GCA_035289045.1 Candidatus Nanoarchaeia archaeon | reverse complement strand
AAATTACAACCTTGTTTCTGAACATGAGGGTTCTACAACAGTATCAATTGAAGGAGAGAAAGACTTTAAGGATGTATATGTATATGGTGGTAAATGGGATAAACCAGAAGTAGAACTTACAAGACCGGATGGGAGAAAGGTTAGATTTGCGAATAAAAGGATTAGCAAAGAGGCATCTCCATTATTTTTTTATGGTTAAATTGAGATTGTTTCTATAATTTATTTTTTGTGGGCTATTTGTGCAAAGTGTGTTTATCTGATTGCCCTGATTGTCTCTGTTAATAAGGTTTTAACATCCGATATTTTTTTATTGAATGTTTTTGTGATTTGCTCCCATGAGACCGGAGACTCGTCTAACTTCCAGCTGTCAAAATCTGTGGAAATTGCAATGCTTGCATAGGGGATTTTTAATTCGTTTGCCAGGATTGCTTCTGGTGCTATTGACATGTTGATTACATGGGCTCCTAACAGCTTAAACATCCTGCTCTCTGCCCTGGTTGAGAATCTTGGGCCTTCAACTGTTATTACAGTGCCTTTTGCATGGTGCTTTAATTTAAGCTTTTTAGCTGTGCTGATTATTGTGTTACGGAGCTTGTCATCAAAAGGGTCTGCCATAGGAGTATGCCTGATGCCATTGCTGAAATCATCATGAAAAGTAATATTGCGGTGCCTGGTGAAATCAATAAACTGGTCAAGAATTACCAAGTCTCCTCTTTCAATGTCCTCTGTTAATGAGCCGCAGGCAGTGGTTGAGATAATAGCATTTACTTTTAAGCCTTTTAATGCCTGGATATTTGCCTTGTTATTGACTTTTGTTGGGGTAATTTTATGGGCTTTGCCATGCCTTGAGATTATGAAGACTTCATTATTGCCTAGCTTGCCTGCTGTGATTGGTGATGAGGGCCTGCCATATTTTGTGGTTACATCAAGCAGCTTAAAATTTTTAAGCAGTTTTGGGTCATCCAAGCCAGAGCCGCCTATAACCCCGATTTTAGCCATAGTATTGGGAAGATACGAAGTTATTTAAGAATATTGCTTTTTGCTCTGAAAACATTAGAAAATGGTTAGAAATAGCAAGCTTAGACCCTATGATTCTAGGAACATATAATGTAAGTTGAATAAACTGGAAGAAAGATACAACGATACTGCAAGGTAGTTGTTTCTTACTAAGAGTAACAAATAGAAATGTTTATAAACCCTTTTTAGTATTCTATATAGAGATATTACAGAAAATGGCGAAAACATTAGATATTTTAATTGGGGATGATGTTTTTACTAGTCCTGGTGCTATAAAGTCAGCTTTGTTTCTTACACTAATAGAAATGTGGGGGTGTTCTGGAAAAGAACAAAAACAATCAATAACCCTCCCTCAAGAGAATGGCTTATATATATGCAAATATACTCCATTTGGAGAAGATAGCCAAATCAGAGTTAAAGCAATTTCTAATGTTGAAGATATGATTACCGAGTTTAAAACTCCTTATGATTGGATTATAACAGATCTTAACTATGGGGAAGGTAATGAAAATGGGGGAATAGAAATTGTTAAAGCCCTTCCTCAGAATCTTAAAGACAATTCAGTTTTAGCAGTATGTACAAGTGAAGATAATCCCAGACTCCTGAAAGCATTAAGAGAGTTAAACATAGATTATGTTGTTTCACCAAAGCTTATGCAATATGATGGTACGAAATTTGAACTCCTTGGGAAAGTTATGGCTGAGCATTATTGTTTAAATGCTTTAAAAGAGAATTAAATTTAGGAGAAATATAAAATGGCAAATAAAGACAGGATAGAGCTGGTTACCGATATTGGGAGAGTTGTTATTCCGAGTTCACTTTATGAGGCTTATTTATGTCAATACGGCTCCAGAAAAGAAGTAATTAATCATTTTAATAGGAAGAATGAGGTAGATAGGTATACCTCTTTTGAACATGAATCACTAGCAAGCAGCTTTACCCCTTTTTTTAGGCATCCTTTTATGGGGGGATATTCATTAAATGAAGAAGCTATACTCGCTGCCAAGGCGAAAAGAAAAACAGAAGTCCTTGAGGCAAGAAACAGACTATCAAGTATCGGACTAATTTTGCTGGTTAATAAGCCTGATTTTGGGATAGCTATGGGAACTACTTTTTGGGATTCTGAGCGCATGGTTCAAGAGCTAGACCAAACTATAGCAAGAGCTGTTTTTGGGGAGGATTACAAAAAAGTTCCTCTGACTTCTCAAGCACCAGAAAACTTAGCAGAAATAGA
>DATDYH010000145.1:0-2187 GCA_035289045.1 Candidatus Nanoarchaeia archaeon | reverse complement strand
GGGGGTGGAGAGGTAACTAGTTTACTAAACAGCGCATTTTAAATAAACACATACTATATAAGAAATATGATAATGATTCATAGAGTTTCAAAGTCTGAAAATCATGTTGTTTATGCTCTTGAAAAGAAACAAGAGTTTTTTTTCGGGTTTAGGAAATTCTTAGAGGCATTAGGATTTGGTGATGAAAACTCTGACCCGGGGATTTACGGTTTTGGAAGGTCTCTCGATAATGATGGAGAGCCGATTACATCAAAAGAAGACGATATTGATAAATATGTAGATAAACATTATAGTTTTAGAGACGATAAATATATAATTGATGTTATATTTAGTGCTAAAAAAGTTTACATGATAATATCCACTAAGAAAGACAGGCAGGATGAGATTAGCAAGCAAATTAATGATTTTTGCTCTTTTGAAAGTTAATCCTATCCAGCTATTTCCCCAACTTCTTCTGTTTTTCAAGAATCTGGCTTTGGAGCCTTTCAAGCTCGTGTTCATAATATGAGGCTAATGCGTTATCCCTTTTTTCAATAGCTGTTTGATGTTTTTGCTTATGCAGCTCAATCTGGGTTGCTATGCTTTCAATTCCTTTTTTTATCTTCTTTTTGCTCATGACAGCTCCCTGATGAGTTTTTCCATGATAATGAGCAGTTTTTGAAGATGCTCTTTTTTAATTATATTGCTTGTTTTTATCTGCAAACCAGCTCTTTCACTGCTATAGATTTGGTATAGTTCATCAACTTCATTCTTATTAAATGTCTTTTCAAGGAAATTCAGAAAGCCTGATTTTGTGTACTGCTTTTGGCTCCAGGTTTTGATTATGTAAAGGCTTCTTAACCTTAGAATCAATGAATAAACCAGGCTGCCTGTGCCTATTGCAAGCTCGGTGCCTTTTTTCTGGGTTGCTAATATGGCTTTGCAGTCTTTAATAAAGTATTGGGTATTGGCTTTTGTGAGGTTAAGGGACTTATATTGGCTTAATGGCTCTGGGTTGATTATGGTTATTGCTTCCCTGATTATTGGAAGAATTAAAACCGGGGTTTTTTCCGCAGCTTCTTTAAGCTGATTAAGAGTAATGCAGGCAAAAGTGTATTCTTGATGATTAATTTTTATGGGCTTTTCAGCAATGACCAGGATGTCAATGTCTGATGCTTTTGAGGGCTCCTGCCTTGAATAGCTGCCATAAAGATAAAGGGCAATAATTTCATGCAGATGTGGATTAAGGAACTTCAGGACTTCCTCTTTGATGTCATTGAAGGTTCTTGTTGCTAATAAAAGCCTTACTTTTTTGCCAATCATCTCTCTTGGCAGGATGATATGGGCGCTATTGCCGAATTTCTGGACAAGCTTTTGCATATTGTATATACATATATACAAATTTATAAAGGTTGCTATTTATTAAAAATGGGCTGAAAAGAGCCTGGATTTTGAGGTGTAAAGCTTTATATGTTATCCGGGCTTTTGGAATATATGGACCCTTTAAAAATTATCCAGAAATATTACAAGAAAGATTCCAAGGCATACTGGTTTCTTACTGAACATAGCAAGATGGTGACTAAGAAAGCCCTGGAGATTGGGGGAAGGGTTAAGCAGCTTAAGCCCGATTTAAACTTTATTAAAGAAGCTGGGATGCTGCATGATATTGGGATTTTATTTACCAATGAAGAGAGCATCGGGTGTTTTGGGGATAAGCCATATATCTGCCATGGATATCTGGAGAGAGAACTTTTGGAAAAGGAGGGGTTTCTAAGACATGCATTGGTTTGTGAGAGGCATGTTGGTGTTGGTTTTACAGCTAAGGAGATTCAAGAACAAAAACTGCCTCTGCCTATGAGAGACATGAGGCCTAAGACTATTGAGGAAGAGATTATCTGCTTTGCTGACAAGTTTTTTTCCAAGACAGAAGAGTTTTTAACAAAAGAGAAAAGCTTGGAAAGGATTAGGGAAGGGCTTAAGACTTATGGAGATGATAAGATTAAGGTTTTTGATAAATGGGTTGTTAAATTTGGAGTGGAATAAATTTATTCCTTAGCTTTCTTCTTGACTTTTTCATAAAACATGGTTTTTTCTGTTGATGAGTATCTGCCAACATTATCTTTTTCAGCCCATTTCCATTCTGGCTCAATTGCCCTGTAAAGGTATTTTTGGGTTTCTGAGTAAACTGTGCAGCCTGAGACTGAGGGG